>DAOVVG010000018.1 GCA_030632175.1 Gammaproteobacteria bacterium | reverse complement strand
CACGGCGCCATGGAGCACACCATTATCGTTGCTGCTGCTGCGGCCGAGTCGGCTGCCATGCAGTACATCGCCCCGTATGCCGGTTGTACCATGGGCGAATACTTCCGCGATCGCGGTGAGGATGCGCTGATTATTTATGACGATCTCACCAAGCAGGCCTGGGCCTACCGTCAGGTCTCACTGTAGCTGCGGCGCCCGCCGGGTCGTGAAGCCTATCCGGGTGATGTTTTCTATCTGCATTCACGTCTGCTGGAGCGTTCTTCACGCATCAATGAAGCCGATGTTGAGAAACGCACCAATGGTGCAGTGAAGGGCAAGACCGGTTCGCTGACGGCATTGCCAATCATTGAAACGCAGGCCGGTGACGTGTCGGCCTTCGTGCCTACCAACGTTATTTCCATTACTGACGGCCAGATCTTTCTGGAATCCGACCTGTTCAACGCCGGTATTCGCCCGGCCATCAACGCCGGCCTGTCAGTGTCGCGTGTCGGTGGTGCAGCGCAGACCAAGATTATCAAAAAGCTCGGCGGTGGTATTCGCCTGGCACTGGCGCAGTATCGAGAGCTCGCGGCGTTCTCGCAGTTTGCCTCGGATCTCGATGAAGCCACCCGCAAGCAGCTGGAACGCGGCAAGCGCGCCACCGAGTTGATGAAGCAGAAACAGTATTCACCGCTGTCGGTGGCCGAAATGGCCGTGTCACTGTTTGCCGTCGACCAGGGTTACCTGGACGACGTCGACAATGACAAGGTGGTTGATTTTGAACATGCACTGCATGGTTACATGCGTGCCAGCCATGCTACGTTGATGGACAAGATCAACGACACGGGTGATTACAACGACGAGATCGAGTCCGGTCTGCGCGCTGCGGTTGAAGATTTCAAGGCAACCGGAACGTGGTAACCGAAACAACTATGAAATCCTGTAGGAGCGGACCTCGTCCGCGATTGCGGTGTGTGGAAAAACAATCGCGGACAAGATCCGCTCCTACAATTAACCACAGGTTAGGGTAATGGCAGGCGCGAAAGAAATCCGCACCAAGATTGCGAGCATCAAGAACACGCAGAAGATCACCAAGGCGATGGAAATGGTGGCCGCGAGCAAGATGCGCAAGGCGCAGGAGCGCATGCTGGCGACGCGCCCCTATGCGGACAAGATACAGAATGTGGTGGCGCACGTGTCGCACGCCCATCCGGAATATCACCATCCCTACCTGGTCGAGCGCGAGGCACAACGGGTTGGCCTGATTATTATTTCGACCGACCGCGGTCTTTGTGGCGGATTGAACATCAACCTGTTCAAGTCAGTGATCAATGCCATGAAGGAATGGGATGACGCGGGCCTGGAGATCGATCTGACGCTGATCGGTACCAAGAGTAATGCTTTTTTCAAGCGCCTTAGCGGCAATATTACCGCGACCGCCACGCATCTTGGCGATGCGCCGTCGATCATTGAGCTGATCGGTACTGTCAAGGTCATGCTGGACGCCTATGAAGAGGGCAAGATTGACCGCCTGTGCCTGGCACACAACGTCTTCGAGAACACCATGAGCCAGAACCCGGTGATCAGGCAGCTGATTCCGGTGGCGGGTGAGGCCGATGAGCAGCTGAAGACACACTGGGATTATATCTATGAGCCGGAGTCAAAGCTGGTCATGGACGCACTGATGATTCGCTATATCGAATCACTGGTCTACCAGGGCGTGGTCGAGAACGTGGCCTGCGAGCAGGCGGCACGCATGGTGGCCATGAAGTCGGCGACCGATAATGCCGGTGACCTGATTGACGAGCTGCAGCTGATCTACAACAAGGCGCGGCAGGCAGCGATTACCCAGGAAATTTCCGAAATCGTCAGCGGTGCCGCGGCGGTTTAGTACGGGTTTATAAATTTATTGTAGGAGCGGATCTCGTCCGCGATTTGTTTTTCAGGTGACGAGAGAATCGCGGACGAGATCCGCTCCTACAGGTTAAAAGATTGAAGATTATGAGGAAAACATCATGAGTGCTGGCAATATTGTTGAAATCATCGGCGCGGTTGTCGACGTGGAATTCCCGCGCGACAGCGTACCGAAGATCTATGATGCCCTGAAGGTTGATGCAGCTGACCTGACCCTGGAAGTACAGCAGCAGCTGGGTGACGGCGTGGTGCGTACCATCGCCATGGGTTCAACAGACGGCGTACGCCGCGGTCTGGAAGTGCTCAACACGGGTGAACCCATTATGGTGCCGGTGGGTGAAAAGACCCTCGGTCGTATCATGGATGTACTCGGTAACCCGGTGGACAACGCCGGTGACATTGGTGCCGAGGTGACATTGCCAATTCACCGGCCTGCGCCGAAGTTTGCCGATCAGGCGGCAGCGATGGAAGTGCTGGAGACCGGCATCAAGGTCATCGACCTGATCATGCCGATCGTCAAGGGCGGCAAGGTCGGCCTGTTTGGCGGCGCCGGCGTCGGCAAGACCGTTACTCTGATGGAACTGATTCGAAACATCGCCGTGGAACACAGTGGCTACTCGGTATTCGCAGGTGTCGGTGAGCGTACCCGTGAAGGTAACGACTTCTACCATGAAATGCGTGAAGGCGGTGTTATCGACAAGGTGTCACTGGTGTACGGCCAGATGAACGAGCCACCGGGCAACCGCCTGCGTGTCGCGCTGACCGGCCTGACCATGGCCGAGCATTTCCGTGACGAAGGCCGTGACGTGCTGATGTTTATCGATAATATTTACCGCTACACCCTCGCTGGTACCGAGGTGTCCGCACTGCTTGGACGTATGCCGTCAGCGGTGGGCTACCAGCCAACACTGGCCGAGGAAATGGGCGTGCTGCAGGAGCGCATTACCTCCACCAAGACCGGTTCGATCACCTCCTTCCAGGCCGTCTATGTGCCGGCGGATGACTTGACTGACCCGTCACCGGCAACCACGTTTGCCCACCTCGATGCGACGCTGGTGCTGTCACGCCAGATTGCCGAGCTGGGTATCTACCCGGCTGTGGATCCACTGGATTCTACCTCGCGTATTCTCGACCCCAATGTGGTCGGCTCCGATCATTACGATACCGCCCGGGCGGTACAGGGCACGCTGCAACGTTACAAGGAACTCAAGGATATTATCGCCATTCTTGGTATGGACGAGCTGTCGGAAGAAGACAAGCTGGCAGTGACCCGGGCGCGCAAGATTCAGCGCTTCCTGTCACAACCGTTTTTCGTTGCCGAGACCTTCACCGGTACGCCGGGTGCCTACGTGTCCCTGAAAGACACCATCTCCGGCTTCAAGGGCATCGTTAACGGTGACTACGATGACCTGCCAGAGCAGGCGTTCTATATGGTCGGCAGCATTGAAGAAGCTGTCGAGAAGGCCAAGAGCCTGTAACGGATTAACCAGATGGCCATGACACTGCACGTTGACATCGTCAGCGCCGAAGCCGAAATTTTTTCGGGCACGGCAACGATGATATTTGCACCCGCCGAAATGGGCGAGGTCGGTATTGCACCGCGTCATGCCCCGTTGCTGACCCGTCTGAAACCCGGCGAAGTACGGGTGCAGACCCAGGAAGGCGAGGAGCTGTCATTTTTTGTGTCCGGCGGCATACTGGAAATCCAGCCGCATGTGGTCACGGTACTCTCGGATACTGCGATTCGCGCTGATGACCTGGATGAAGCCCAGGCACTGGAAGCCAGGGAACGCGCCGAGAAAATGCTGGCCGACAAGACAGCCGATATTGACTATGCCAAGGCACAGGCCGAGCTGGCACAATCGATGGCACAGCTTGCCGCGATCAAGAAACTGCGTGACCGTCGCTGATGGCTGACCAGTTTGTCGAGCAGAACAAGGTGGTCTCATTCGTTTATACGATTGTGGACACCTCCGGTACCCTGCTCGAGCAGTCCGATATTCCGATAAGCTATATCCACGGTGGCAAGCATGACCTGTTTGAAAAGGTTGAGCAGGCGCTGGACGGTGCCGTAGTGAGTGATACGGTTGAGGTGACGTTGACCCCGGAAGAGGGTTTTGGCACGCATGATCCCGATTTGACCTATATGGACGATATTGAAAATGTGCCGGATGAATTCCGTCGCCTGGGCGCAGAGGTCGAGATGATGAACGACCAGGGTGATTCCAAAAAATTCACCGTGACCCGCATCGAAGACGGAAAACTGACGGTTGACGGGAATCACCCCATGGCCGGCAAGACCATCATTTTTCGCATCAATGTAACGGGCATACGGGATGCTACCCCGGAAGAACTGGCGAAAGGCGTTGATGCCATGGCCATGCCGGTGTTGCACTAGGCGACTGAAAAGTCCGGCCGGGCCAGAATACCAACACCGACTGCTTGCTATCAGGACACCGGTTCCGCTACGCTGAGCCACCTCTGTGTCTATATCGTGTTATGTTCCTGAATTCCAGAATCACAAGTTATAGCCGTTAACTTTGTGTGTTAATTTTGGTTATCTATTCCGCATGAATCTGAGCATTATCATTCTGGCCGCTGGTCAGGGCACACGAATGCGTTCTGCGCGCCCCAAGGTGTTGCACCCGCTTGCGGGCAGGCCGCTGCTGGCGCATGTCGTCGATACCGCCAGGGCATTGCAAGGCACTGATATTCATGTGGTTGTTGGTTATGGCGCGGAGCAGGTAAAGGCCGCTTTGCCGGACAGTGATATCCAGTGGGTATTGCAGGCTGAACAGCTGGGGACCGGTCACGCGGTTGCCCAGGCGATGCCGGCGATCCCGGATGGCAACACGGTGCTGGTGATGTATGGCGATGTGCCGCTGGTATGTCGGGAAACGCTGGAGCCACTGTGCAGTCTGGCCGGGCAGGGCATGGCCGCGCTGCTGACGGCGGAACTGGACGACCCCGCCGGCTACGGCCGTATCCTTCATCATGCCGATGGCAGTATCTGCGGTATTGTGGAAGAAAAAGATGCCAGTGCTGCAGAACGCACGCTGCAGGAGATCAACACCGGTTTTATCGCGGCGCCGGCAGCACGTCTGCGTGGCTGGGTGGAGGCGCTGGATAGCAATAACGCCCAGGGTGAATTTTATCTGACGGATGTCATTGCGCGTGCGGTTGCCGAGGGAACCGGTGTGCGTGGCGTGATGGCGGATGATATCAACGAGGTACTCGGTATTAATGATCGCAAGCAGCTGGCGGTACAGGAACGCTGTTACCAGCTGCGCCAGGCAGAGCGTTGCCTGCAGGCAGGCGTGACGCTGGCGGACCCGGCTCGCTTTGACCTGCGTGGAGAGCTGATGGCGGGTGAGGACGTGCTGATTGATATCAACGCCGTACTGGAAGGCAGTATTGTTCTCGGCAACCGGGTCAGCATTGGCCCCAATGTGGTGATGCGCAATGTCACCGTGGGTGACGATGTGACCATTCTGGCCAACTGTGTCATCGAGGACGCCGAGATTGGCAGCGGCAGCCGTATTGGACCGTTTGCGCGTCTGCGACCGGAAACACGCTTGTCCACGAATACGCATATCGGAAATTTTGTCGAAATCAAGAAATCAGATGTCGGCGTCGGCTCCAAGGTCAATCACCTCAGTTACATCGGTGATACCACTATCGGCGCCGATGTGAACATAGGTGCCGGCACGATTACCTGTAATTATGACGGCGCCAACAAGCACCGCACGATCATCGGGGACCACGTTTTTATTGGTTCTGATACCCAGCTGGTCGCACCGGTTGAAGTGAAGGAAGGTGCCACTATCGGTGCCGGCTCCACCATTACGCGCGACGTACAGGCGAACGAGCTGACTATGAGTCGTGTACCGCAAAAAACACATACCGGCTGGAAGCGACCGGTAAAGAAAACCAAAGGATAGGGTTATGTGTGGAATTGTCGGCGCTGCCGCGCGGCGGGATGTAGTTCCGATTCTGATTGATGGTCTGAAGCGGCTGGAATACCGTGGCTATGACTCTGCCGGTGTGGCGGTACAGAGTGAACAGGCACTGCTGGAGCGGGTGCGCAAGGTCGGCAAGGTGGCGGAACTGACCCGTGCGCTGAATGACACCCCGATCAGCGGTCTTACCGGTATTGCGCACACGCGCTGGGCAACACACGGTGAACCCAGTGAGAAAAATGCGCATCCGCACGTTTGTCATGAGCGTGTGGCGCTGGTGCATAACGGCATTATTGAGAATCATGACGAGCTGCGCGCCAGCCAGCAGCAGGCCGGCTACCGTTTTACCTCGCAGACCGATACCGAAGTGATTGTGCACCAGATCCACCTCTATCTTGATCAGGGCCAGGATTTGCTGGCAGCGGTCAGCTCGACGGTGAAAGATCTTGACGGCGCCTTTGCGCTGGGTGTCATCAGCAAGGATGAGCCCGGCCGATTGATCGCCGCGCGTCGTGGTAGTCCGCTGGTGATTGGAGTCGCCGAGGGAGAAAGGCTGATTGCCTCGGATGTGGCGGCGCTGGTGTCGGAAACCCGGCAGTTCGTTTTCCTCGAGGATGGAGATCTGGCCGACATCAGCTGTGACCGGATGACTATCTATGATGCTGCCGGTGCGGTGGTGGAGCGCCCGGTCAAGACCTCAAAGGTGACTCTGGACGCCACCGACAAGGGCGATTATGCCCATTACATGCTGAAGGAGATTTTCGAGCAGCCACGGGCAGTTGCAGACACCCTCGAGGGCCGCATCGGCGCTAACCGGGTGCTGGAAGAGGCCTTTGGCGCGGGTGCCGGAGAAATCTTTGACCAGATAAGCGGGGTACACATCATTGCCTGTGGCACCAGTTATCACGCCGGCATGGTCGGGCGTTACTGGCTGGAATCACTGGCGGGCATTCCCTGCAGCGTGGAAGTGGCCAGCGAGTTCCGTTATCGCCACCCGGTGGTGCGTAACAATTCATTGATCGTGACACTGTCCCAGTCCGGGGAAACTGCCGACACCCTGGCCGGTCTGCAAGAGGCAAAACGCCTGGGCTACGGAAACTCGCTGTCCATCTGCAACGTTCCGGAAAGCTCCCTGGTGCGTGCCTCTGACCTGGTGCTGATGACACACGCGGGGCCGGAAATCGGGGTGGCCTCGACCAAGGCATTCACCACACAGCTGGTTGCCATGTTATTGCTGACTATTGTGTTGGGCCGTCGTCATGCCATGTCCGCAGAAACGGAAGCCAGTCTCGTCAACGAGCTGCGCAGTGTCCCCGGCAAGATTGAGCATGCGCTTACCCTGAACGAACAAATCAGGACGCTCGCAAAAGATCACTTCGGTGACAAGCAGAATGCGCTGTTTCTCGGACGCGGAGACCAGTTCCCGGTGGCCATGGAGGGTGCGCTCAAGCTCAAGGAAATCTCCTATATACATGCCGAGGCCTACCCGGCCGGTGAACTGAAGCACGGCCCGCTGGCGCTGGTGGACGAAAACATGCCGGTTGTGGTGGTGGCGCCCAACAACGAGATGCTGGAAAAGCTCAAATCCAACATGCAGGAAGTGCGCGCACGTGGTGGTGAGCTGGTGGTGTTTGCCGATGCCGAGGTCGGCATGATCAGTTCCCCGGGTGTGACGGCGTTGCCGGTTGCGCCAACCGAGGACGGCATAGCACCGATTATCTTTTCGGTACCCCTGCAGTTGCTGGCGTATCACGTGGCGGTACTCAAGGGCACGGATATCGATCAGCCACGCAACCTCGCCAAATCTGTGACAGTCGAGTAACACCCCCCAAAAACCGCATAGAGACTCAATTGGTGGCACGGCATTGCCGCTGTCAGTTTTCAGACCAGGAAACAGACTTATGGCGCTGGATTTGGCGGATTATCACGTGATAAGTTATTGAAATTAAAAATATAGTCGTTTTTTTGCGGGCTACCGTGATATACTTCAGCGTTTTTACCGTAACACATGCCTGCCAATCATGGGCAGGCAGTGAAAGGAGTAGAGAATTGGATACGGATTCTATGTTTTTTTGCATTCCCCAGCAGGCTTATTTAAGTGTCAACACTTGCAAGAGTCTGCGAGATCGTCCTGTCGGCAAGGCGCCCGCCGGTTCGCCACCAAAGTTGATTGCCTGCGAAAAGTGCAACATGCATCCGCTGGTTGATATGGCCAAGGTTCCGCTGGTGACGCTGGAGGCCTATCTCGGTGGTTCCAGGCCAAAAACGGTTAACCTGAATTCCCCGAAGAATAAAAAGCTGCTGTCAGAGCTGGAGTCGGGAGTCGACGCTGAGGTTGCCTGATATCCCGGGCTTTTAATACGTGTGATCCTTCCAGTCGGCGCCGCGTCGCCGCTCCTTGCGTGTGCGGCGGTCGGCGTCTTTACTATCAAAGCGTACTTCAACGCGGCGTTCCCCGCTTTTGCGCCGATGCCGGCCGCGGTGGTCTTTCAGGCCCTTGAACTGGCAGGTACACATTGCAGAACTGCAGCCTTCCAGCGGCAGTTGTGGCGCTTCATCAAACGTATACTGCTGTCCCAGTAGTGCATGCGCTGCCTCGCAGCCTGCCTGACCTATTTCCACGCCCCAGAACATCGAGTTGCTCTCCAGCTTTTCCAGGCCGCCCGGTTTTGACGGCGTGCTGGCTTGTGTATCACTGTCACCGGCGGCGCGCTGTGCGCGGCGGCGTTGCCGCGGTGACTTGTTGCTGCGCAATAACCAGATTACGCCGCCGATCAGGCAGATAATTACCAGCAGTACAATAATGGCGTTCATGGACTCCCCTTTAATAACAAGGTGGCTTTATGCGGGCGATTATAGACGATCGCAGATTTAACTGTGAAAGGAACTGCGTCGGTCACGCATGCGGCGTCGTTCCGGTTGTGCACTGCCCAATCTTACCTCGGTGCGACGATCCTGGTTGCTGCGCCGTTCTTTTAAGCGCCGCTCACGCAAGCCGGTATAAATGCAGGCGCAGCGTAGAGAGCGGCAACCGGGTATTGGCAGTGACGGTGCCTCGGCCAGCCTGAAACCCCTGCCACACATGCGCCTGGAAGCCGAACAGTTGCCATTGCGAATGGTTACCCCCCAGTATTGGCCGCTATTGCGCAATCGCGCCAGATATTTTGCCTTTTTATTGCCATGTCGATGTTTTTTCCTGGGCCATATCAGGCTGATAAACACAACAATCACGGCGGCTATCAGTAACAGGACCACTGGCTCGGTCAGCATAGGTGTTTCCTTGTGGACGGTTGTATGGTTTTTATTTCCGCTACCCTAATTAACAGACTCACCTGTTGACCGCAAGCGCCCGGCACGCTGGCTGACAGTTTACCGGTCGTGACGCCATCAGACGTCACTGTCCTGATTTGCTAGTATCGCCCACCATGGATGTCTCTCGAATTATTGGCTCGCTGAATGATGCTCAGCGCGAGGCGGTGTGTGCGCCCACCGATCCGCTACTGGTGCTGGCAGGCGCGGGCAGCGGCAAGACCCGGGTGCTGGTGCACCGGATTGCCTGGTTGATTGATGCGGAAGGGCTGTCTCCGTATTCCATTCTTGCGGTTACCTTTACCAACAAGGCCGCCGGCGAAATGCGCAGTCGTATCGAGGAAATGATCAAGGCGCCGGTATCCGGTATGTGGGTTGGCACCTTTCACGGCCTGGCGCACCGTTTGCTGCGCAGTCACTGGCAGGAAGCCGGTTTGCCACAGGGTTTTCAGATACTGGACGCCCAGGACCAGCTGCGTCTGGTGAAGCGCGCCATGCAGTCGCTGGAGCTGGATGAGGCAAAATGGCCACCGAAGCAGATGCAGTGGTTTATCAACGGTTGCAAGGATGAGGGCAGGCGGCCACAGCATATTGAACACCGCAATGATCCCTACCTGCAAAAGCAGCTGGAGATCTACACCGCCTATGAAGCGTTGTGTCAGCGTGCCGGGCTGATCGATTTTGCCGAATTGCTGCTGCGTTCACATGAGCTGTGGCTGAAGTACCCGGCCTTGCTGGATCATTACCGACAACGCTTTCACCACATTCTGGTAGACGAATTTCAGGATACCAATGCCATTCAGTATGCCTGGCTGCGGATGCTGGCCGGTGATGCCGGCAATATCACGGTCGTGGGTGATGATGACCAGTCAATCTACGGTTGGCGTGGCGCCCGGGTGGAAAACATCCTCAGTTACCAGCAGGACTTCCGGGATGCACGCGTTGTACGGCTGGAACAGAATTACCGTTCTACCGCAAACATCCTCAACGCGGCCAATGCCGTCATCAGTAATAACGCCGGACGCATGGGCAAGCAGTTGTGGACGGAAGGCCATGACGGCGAGCTTATCCAGCTGTATACAGCCTATAACGAGCAGGACGAGGCACGCTTTGTCGTCGATCGCATAGAGGACTACGTTGACAAGGGTAATGTGCGCAGCGATGTCGCGATTCTGTATCGTTCCAATGCGCAGTCACGTGTATTTGAGGAACGCCTCATGCAATGCGGCATGCCCTACCGGGTGTATGGCGGCTTGCGTTTCTTCGAACGGGCCGAGATCAAGGATGCGCTGGCCTACCTGCGGCTGAGCTGTAATCGGGATGATGATGCGTCTTTTGACCGCGTGGTGAATCACCCGACGCGTGGCATCGGCGGACGCACGCTGGATGTTGTCAGGCAGCAGGCACGGGATGTCGGTAGCTCGCTGTGGGTAGCGGCTGCCACGGTTATAAACGAGAAGCGGGTAGCTGCACGTGCCTGCAATGCCTTGCTCATGTTCCTGCAACTCATTGATGAAATGTCTGCCGGGCTGGACGGGCTGCCGCTGGGCGAGCAGGTTGAGCATGTGATGCATCCCAGTGGACTGCTCGATCATTTTACACGGGAAAAAGGCGAGAAAGGGCAGGCGCGCCTGGAAAACCTGCAGGAACTGGCAAACGCCGCACGTGAATATGAGGCGGATCCCGACAGCGAGATGGCGCCCTTGCAGGAGTTTCTCTCGCACGCTGCACTGGAAGCCGGTGAAGGCCAGGCGGATGCCTGGGAGGACTGTGTGCAGTTGATGACATTGCACTCCGCCAAGGGGCTGGAATTCCCGCTGGTGTTTCTGTGTGGTATGGAGGATGGCCTGTTCCCGCATCAGCGTTCGGTTGAGGAGCCGGGGCGGCTGGGGGAGGAGCGACGGCTTTGCTATGTCGGCATCACGCGCGCACGTCACCAACTGGTGTTGTGCTGCGCAGAACGCCGGCGCGTGTTTGGTAGCGAGACCTATTGCCTGCCGTCACGGTTTATCGATGAAATTCCGAAGGCGCTGATAGATGAAATCCGGCCGCGCCCCGGTATCAGTGCGCCGCGTGCAACACTTTCAGACGCCCCCGCTGTCAGCGCTGCAGCGTCCGTTGGCGGGCTGCGTCTCGGGCAGCATGTACGTCACCAGAAATTTGGTGACGGCGTGGTGATCAACTGCGAAGGGCAAGGCAGCAATGCGCGTGTGCAGGTTAATTTCTCGACGGCAGGCAGCAAGTGGCTGGTGCTGTCCTACGCCAATCTGGAAAACGTCGGCGCCTGATTGCGAAGGATATCCGTTACGGCGGGTGTTACCTGATACGGTTTGATCGCGGACACGGTCTGCTCCTGCGCCCGCAGGTAGCACCTGTAGGAGCGGACCGTGTCCGCGATTTTCAGATGTATTAATTAGTGCGGATGTGTTCTGCGTGTGCGATCAGACCTGCCTGGTTTGAATCTGCCGGTACTTCACCGGGATGTCCCAGGTAGTTACCCTGTACCAGGTCGATGCCCATCTCTTTCAGCAGTTGCAGTGTTTCCTCGTTTTCAACACACTCCGCGACGGTGACCTTGCCGAGGGCATGTGCGACCTGGTTCATGGATTCAACCATGGCCTGGTCAACGGAACTGTGTGCCATGCCTTTTACAAAGGCGCCATCAATTTTGAGTTTGTCGACGGGCAGGTGTTTCAGATAGGCGAACGATGAGAAGCCGGAGCCAAAGTCATCCAGCGCAAACTGGCAGCCGATATCCTTCAGGGCGGTAATGAAGGCCTCAGCGGCGGCGAGGTTCTCAATGGCCGCCGTTTCGGTAATCTCGAAAGTGACCCAGGCCGGATCGAGGCCGGTTTCCTCGAGCCATTCCCGTATCAGGGGCAGCAGCGCGTCATCTTCAAAGGCATGGCCGGACAGATTGATGGAAAAACTTACCCGGCTGCCTGCCTGGCGCAGCCTGCCCAGCTGCGTGATGGCACGTTTTACAATCCAGCGATCCACGCTGTGTATCAGGCCAAAACGTTCTGCGGCGGGCATAAAGCCGCCGGGCAGAATGATTTTGCCATCATCGCAAACCATACGTACCAGCACCTCGTAGTCCTTCACAGTGCCGTCAGCCGTCGCCACGATCGGCTGGTACACCAGCTGGAAGCGATCATGCTCCAGCATTTCACGTACCTGTGCCGCCCAGTTCATGTCGGCTGCCATGTCGGCCTTGTCAAGGTCGGCCGGATCATACAGCGTTGCCCGGTTACGCCCGTGCTGCTTTGCCATATGGCAGGCAAGATCGGCATGTGACAGTACTTCTTCCGCCGAGATTACGGTGTCATCGATCATCACCACGCCGATGCTGCAGGTGATGTTGAAGGTCTTGTTTTCCGCGGTGAAGCGGTAGTCGTCACACAGGGCACGGAAGTTCTCCGCAGCGCGCAGTACATCCTGCTTGTTGATGTTGTAGAGCAGCAAGGTGAATTCATCACCGCCAAAACGTGCCAGCAGATCGCCGTCGCGGACATGTGCCGTCAACAGGGCGGCGATGTCGACCAGCAGGCGGTCACCGGCCGCATGTCCGAGGGTATCATTGATGTATTTGAACTGGTCGAGGTCGATGTAGAACAGGGCGCAGTCAGAACCGCTGCGGGCAACGCGTGCAACGGTACGTTCAAGCTCCTCCTGAAAGTAGTGCCGGTTGAACATGCCGGTCAGCGGGTCGTGTTCGGCGTGATAGGAGAGTTGGTGCTGGAAGGCTTTTTGCTCGGTGATGTCACGGGCCGTGCCACTGATGCGGGTAATGTTTCCGGCAGCATCCTTGTGCGAACGGGCGCTGAAACTGAGAAAATGCGGTTTGCTGTCGCTGTCGATATGCACGGTTTCAAACTGCACGGTATCTTCCCCCTGCAACAGTTTTGTAATGGCATCCCGGTCGACCGGCGGGTGATCCGGTGAGCGGTATTCATGCAGGTGGTGTGTCAGCATCTCTGCCGGTGCGAACCCGTAGATGCTGGTGCAGGCCCGGTTCAGATAGGTAAACCGGCCTTCAGCATCCATGGTCCAGACCATGTCCTGGGCCGTCTCGACCAGCTCACGATAGCGGCTTTCCGCGTCACGTAACCGCTCTTCCATTGCCTTGCGACGGCTGATATCGGTCACCATGCAGGTGTAATGCGGTTTGCCGCCAATCTGCATGCTGCTGACAGAGACTGACAGCTGCATGCGTGTGCCGTCGCGGTGGCAGCCGCCGGTTTCGATCCCGGATTCGGCGTGCTGCAGACTGTCGCGGGTGACGTGTACGGAGGGCAGTAACCACTTTATCGGGCGTTGCCGCATCTCTATGGCAAGATAGCCAAACAGTTTTTCGGCGGCCGGGTTAAAGGTATCGATCAGGCCGTTCTTGTTGACCACAATGATGCCGGCCGGGGCTGCCTCGACCACTGCGCGCATGTGTGATTCCTGTTCGCCAAGACGCCGGAACAGTTTACTGAGTGTCTGCGTCATCAGACCGATTTCGTCGGTCGATTGTGGCTTCAGCCTGGCGAGTTCAGCATGCAGTGAAGCGCCGCTGCGCATGATCAGCTCCTGAACCGGCTCCAGCGCCTGGGCGACGCTGCGTACCGACAGCAGCGTGATGATGCCGGTAAAACAGACCAGTGTTAACCAGATGGCCATGTGCCCCGGGGTCAGGTTGCCGGTTTGCTGCCAGTAGTAATTCATCAACAGGGTATAGGACAGCAACGGTACAAATCCGCCCAGCAGCATGATCTTTGATTTCAGGCTGACCTGGATGGTGCGCAGGCTGAGATGCCCGGCCAGTTTGCCGATCTGGTCCAGTGCAAGTTGATAGGTTGGCAGCCCCACCAGGGTGACGACTGATAATTGCAGCAGCATCAGTTGCAGAAACGGCCCGAGGTTGCCGGCGATGGATTTCTCGATTGCCAGAAAGAACAACGGCGGCGTTGCCAGTGCGTATAACAGGAAGAAGCTCCAGTAGTCGCGCCCGAAACGTGCCAGCTGACGCTGTTGTGTGTCCGGCAGATCGCCGCTGAAGCTGTCGTGGCGTTGTGAATAGGTTAAGGGACTGAAATATCGTGAGAAATAGGTGTAAGCCCAGGCAACTGTGATGCCGACAAACACGGTCAGGATTACCAGGGTGCGGGAATTGCGCAAGTCCTCGGGTGTGATCGGGCCGAACAGCAGGCCGCTAACCAAGCCGGCCAGGGGCGCCAGCAGTAAACCAATAATAATCAGTGTGATGAAGCGCGTACGAATGGCCTTGAGGTCACTCAACATGTCTTGGTCACCGGACTCCCATCACGCATATCGGCCACATTCTCTGTCGGTCGGGCGTCAGCTAGAATATTTTTAGAATTAGTGCGCTAGCATTGATACTGCAAGCGTTCGCTGAATACTATGTCATAACTCCTCGTAATATCAAGGCTGACCGTACGGGTCAGTCTGATATTAATACGCGCCGATTCTGACACACGGGCGCGTTCCACAGTACAATCACCGGCCTGATTTTTGTGACAGGTGCAGTTATGAAACGACGACAATTTCTGGGAACAGCGGGAGCCGGCGCCTTGCTGACCGGGGGCGTGTTAAGCGGTTGCGGGCAGGAAAGCAGCAAGGGTGGCGGCCAGGCAACCGCCAGCCAGCAGACGTTTAACTGGAAAATGGTGACCACCTGGCAAAAGAATTTCCCCGGACTGGGTACCGGGGCCAACCTGCTGGCACAGCTGGTGGGTGAGATGAGTGGCGGACGCCTCAATATCAAGGTGTACGGTGCCAATGAGCTGGTGCCGCCGCTGGAAATATTCGATGCGGTCACGAGCGGCACCGCAGAGATGGGTCACACTTCGGCCTATTACTGGAAAGGCAAGATTCCCACGGCGCAGTTCTTTTCCACGGTACCCTTCGGTATGACGGCACAGGAAATGAATGCCTGGCTGTATTACGGCGGTGGCATGGAGTTATGGCAAGAGGTCTATGCGCCGCACGGTTTGATACCGGTCGCCGCCGGCAATTCCGGTGTGCAGATGGGTGGCTGGTTTAACCGGGAAATCAATAGTGTAGAGGACCTCCGGGGGCTCAAAATGCGTATTCCCGGACTGGGTGGCGAGGTGCTTCGGCGAGCCGGCGGTATACCGGTGGGCATGCCGGGTACGGAAATTTTCACTTCATTGCAGGCCGGTGTGATTGATGCCACGGAATGGGTGGGACCCTGGAACGATCTGGCAAAGGCACTTCACAAGGTTGCAAAATATTACTATTACCCGGGCTGGCATGAGCCGGGTACCACCATGGAGTGCATGATTAACCGGACGGCATTCGAGACCTTGCCCGATGATTTGCAGAGTATTGTCATGACTGCCTGCAAGGCAGTTAACATAGATATGCTGGCCGAATTTACCGCGCGTAATAACAAGGCACTGCAGACACTGGTGAACGAGCACAACGTCGATGTCCGTGAATTTCCCAAACCGGTACTGGATAAATTGCGGGCAATTTCGACGGAAGTGGTGGCTGAACTTGCCGGTCAGGATGAGCTGTCAGCAAGGGTGTACGAGTCCTACAGTCAGTTCCAGCAGCAGGTGGTGGCCTGGCATGATATCTCGGAGCGCGCCTATCTGAATGTTCGTGGCTGAATGTTCGCGGCGGTTGAGGCTGATTGCCTGTTATGGCTGGCGGTTAGTCAAAAATATAGCCGAGACGTAACAGATGCAGGTTCATCCCCTGGTTGGGTGTTTTGATGTCGGCATTCGAGATGTGCTGAAAACGGTAGGAAAGTTCGTACTGCCCTCTTTCGCCAAAACCCAGCCCGAAGCCAACCAGGCTGCCAAATTGAAGGGCGGTAGAATATTGCTGATTACCGAGGCGGGTTTCCGAAATCAGGTGGGGACCGATACCGACCTCGGCATAGGGTGAGACGCCACTGGAAAGACTGGCATCGCGCTGCATCCTGAAAACGGGGGTCAGGCCGAGGTCAAACAGGTTATCGTTTTCACTGTTTTCGTGATCGGATTCCATGTAGGCCAGTTCTGCGTCCCAGTAGCCGCCTACATACCAGGCACCGCTGTTCAGCCAGGTGCGCTCCCATTTATTCTGCAGACCGATGCGGTACAGCGTGGTTTCATTGTCGTCATTGTCCTCCCCGTAGGTAAAAGACATGGCGTCAATCCAGTTGTTACCGGCAGCCTGTGCGCTGCTGCTGATAAATGCAAACAGCAGTAAGAAGAGGGTGTGTCGAGTCATGCGCTACCTGTATAGATTTCTTCAGTGTGTGCGTAATAATTCATTTGCCTGTTCAAACGGCTGCGCCGGTTGTCGGACATAAAATGGCTGCCAGATTGGTATGTTATCAATTCTGGTAAACAAAATCAGGTAGCCAGGTAGCGATTTTTGGCCACAGGGCGAGCATTAGCAGCATCAGCAGCTGCAGCCCGATGAAGGGCGCGACGCCGGCATAGATTTGCCGGGTGCTGACCCCGGCAGGCGCCACACCACGCAGATAAAACAGCGCAAAGCCGAACGGCGGCGTCAGGAAAGAGGTTTGCAGGTTCAGCGCGATCATGATGCCCAGCCACACCGGATCGATGCCCATGGCCAGCAGCACCGGACCGACAATCGGCACGACCACAAAGGTAATCTCGATAAAATCGAGCACAAACCCGAGCATGAACATCAGCAACATCACCGCCAGCATCGCACCTAACCTGCCGCCCGGCAGGTTGTTGAGCAGCTCGGCAACCACGACGTCGCCGCCAAATCCCCGAAATACCAGCGAAAATACCGATGCACCGATGAGGATCAAAAACACCATGCAGGTGATACGTGTTGTGCTGCGCATGACTTCCTGAAAGATGGAGAGGGTACAGCGGCGGCGGCTGGCGGCCAGCAGGATGGCGCCCACGGCGCCAACGGAGGCGGCCTCGGTGGGTGTGGCAATACCGGCGAGAATAGAACCCAGTACCGCGAAGATCAGCAGCAGCGGCGGCAGCAAGCCGCGCAGTACCCGTTGTGCCAGGCTGCCGGTGGCCGCTGTTGATGGCTGGTGTTTGATGGCCGGCATGGCTTCGGGGTGTTTCCAGGCAACAAAGGCCAGCCAGACCAGGTATAGCGATACCAGCAGCAGCCCGGGTATCAGGGCGCCGGTAAACAGATCGCCGACGGAGACGGTATCGGTGGCATAGATGCCCATGTCCAGCTGTGCCTGCTGGTAGGCGGTCGACAGCACATCACCCAGCAGTACCAGCACAATCGAGGGCGGGATGATCTGGCCGAGGGTGCCCGAGGCGCAAATAACACCGGAGGCAATGCGCGGGTCATAACCGTGTCGCAGCATGGTGGGTAATGACAGCAATCCCATGGTGACCACGGTGGCGCCGACAATACCGGTGCTGGCGGCCAGCAGCATACCGACAATGGTGACCGAGTAGCCGAGCCCGCCACGCAGCTGGCCAAACACCTCGGCCATGGTATCGAGCAGGTTTTCAGCTACTTTGGACCGCTCCAGCATGACGCCCATGAACACAAACAGCGGTACGGCGATTAGCGTGACGTTGGTCATGATGCCGTATAAACGGTTTGGCAATGCCTGCAGAAAGGCACTGTCGAAATAGCCGGTGAGTTCCCCGATGAGGCCAAATGCGAGGGCAGTACCGGCCAGCGAAAATGCCACCGGATAGCCGGCCATTAATACCAGGCATACCGTCAGGAACAGCAGCAGGGGAATGAGTTCTGTCATGCCGAGCGTTCCTGGTCCAGGCCGTCGTCCGGCTCTGCAGGTACCGGGTATCCGGCAATCAGCAAGAATTTATGCAGCACGATGGAGCAGCCCTGCAACAGCAATAGCACCGCCATCACGGGAATGGCTGTCTTCAGCAGGAACACGCCATCCAGACCGCCGGCTTCACGCGAGCCCTCCAGCATTGCCCAGGAGGCACCCACGTATTCCAGGCTGGAGAACAATATGTACAGGCACACCGGAAACAACAGTAACAGCGTGCCCAGCAGGTCTACCCAGGCGCGTGTGCGAGGCGTGAATTTTTGATAGAAGATATCGACACGCACATGGCCGCCATGTTTCAGAGTGTAGGCGGCTCCCAGCATAAAGACGGCAGCATGCAGGTAAGTGACGGATTCCTGCAGCGCAATAGAGCCGGTCTCGAACAGCTTGCGCAGGACCACCACGGCGAAGGTGATCAGCACCATCGCGAGTGTCAGCCAGGCAATGATGCGCCCGGTAATCTCGGCAAAGCGGTCCAGTAATACAGCGAGGGTTTGCAATCGTGCGTACATGTAGCTCGTGTCCTTGCGGACATGCAGGGAATCAGAAACAGGTGAATTGTGTTACCAGCTGTGTATTACCCATCGGGGTATCACCGGCTCCAGCCGGTCCTGCCGGGATTCCAGCGAGCCGTTACCGTCAGCGTCATACAGGTAATAGGGGAAGCCGCGCGTCGGGATCACCTTGACCATGTAAAGCCGGCCATTGCTGCGGTACTCGTGGACCACGGCATCATCACGCTTGATAATTTTTACTTCAGGCTCCAGGCCTTCATCCTCCAGTCCGGTGGGCGCCGGCGGTGTGTCGACCGCTGGTGGTGGCGGTGGAATATCGGGCAGCGGTTCGAGATCCGATGGCGGTACCGCGTGTACCGGTAGCGAGCAGACCAGCAGTAACAGGGTAAGGCGTTTCAGCATGTCGGGACGTCCTGGTGAGATTGTTTGGTGAATGGCAGCGCAATAAAACAGCCAATCAGTTGATTTGCTAATAATGATACCATGCCGCCAGGCGCCGATTAGGGCGGTTCGGCAATAATCACAGTCTCCGGGTAACACCTGATCATGTCTGCAAAACAATCCAGACCCTTCCTGCT
>DAOVVG010000011.1 GCA_030632175.1 Gammaproteobacteria bacterium | reverse complement strand
TCCCGGCCGGCTGGAACAGCGTCAGACCATACATGCGAGTGATACACCAACCTTCCAGAGGACACTAGGAAGCGTCGCCAAACTTCACACACGCTGTCGACGGTTACGCCCGGCTAACAACCGGGCGTAATTTTTTAGCCCGTCACTATCAACAGCCGCCCTTCGTTCTGGTAGAGTTGCCTGCAATGTAAAAAACACAGGCACATACCCTATGATCTCCGTTCGCCTTTCAAGCATGCTCATGCTGCTTGCATTACTTGCAGCCTGCCTCGGACTGTCCTCCTGCTCCAGCAAACCTGTCTCGCCGCTCAGTAAA
Organism: Gammaproteobacteria bacterium; assembly: GCA_030632175.1. Classification (GTDB taxonomy): domain Bacteria; phylum Pseudomonadota; class Gammaproteobacteria; order UBA9214; family UBA9214; genus UBA9214. The sequence continues at coordinate 21,408 of DAOVVG010000011.1, read as the reverse complement.
CAGGTTGATCTCGACTATGGGCTGATGGTCACCACACCCGAGGAACCCATGCTGTACGGGGAGCGCATCAAACCGGTACTGGAACGCCGCTGCGTGGTCTGTCACGGCTGCGTTGATGCCCCCTGTCAGCTCAAGCTGTCATCACACGAAGGTCTGAGCCGGGGTGCCAGCAAGGAACGCGTCTATAACGGGGAACGCATCACCGGTGCTGCACCCAGCCGCCTGTTTATAGATGCCAGCACCACCGCGGAATGGCGCGCCAGGGGATTTTATCCGGTATTGGCCGAAGCAGCGCACAACAAGGAAGATAATCTGCGACAGTCCGTGATGTACCAGATGTTGCGTCTGAAACAACTGCATCCGCAAGCCCGCACCGGCAAGCTGTCACAGGATCTGGATATCAGCCTCGGCCGCGAGCAGGTCTGTCCGAAACGGGACGAGTTTGAGGACTTCTCAAAAGAACACCCGTCATGGGGTATGCCTTATGCCATGCCCAACCTGAGTGATGCGGAATATAAAACACTGGTGCAATGGCTGGTACAGGGCGCACCGGAACCACCGGCAATGCAGCCTTCAGCTGCAGCCACTGCACAGATCAAGGACTGGGAAACATTTTTTAACGGCCAGATCAACAAACAGCAACTGGTCAGCCGTTACATCTACGAGCACCTGTTCCAGGCCCACCTGCATTTTGAAGACACCGGGGCACGGGAATTCTATCGACTGGTCAGGTCGTCCACCCCACCGGGACAGCCGATTCAGGAAATTGCAACACTGAGGCCTTTTGATGACCCGGGTAGCGCAGCGTTTTATTACCGCCTGCGTATCTACAATGCCAGTATTGTTGTAAAGAGCCACATGGTCTATGAACTGTCTCCGCAACGCATGGCCCGCTACCGGGAACTGTTCATTACCCCGGAGTACAGCGTCACCGAACTGCCTTCCTATGAACCGCACATCTCGTCCAATCCGTTCGTAGCGTTCAGACCGATACCGGTCAAGTCACGCTACCGCTTTCTGCTGGATGATGCACATTTTATTATTGAGGGCTTCATCAAGGGTCCCGTGTGTCGCGGCCAGATTGCTCTGAACGTCATTGAAGACCAGTTCTGGGTAGTTTTCTTTGACCCGGACAAGGACCTGTCTTCCAATCACCCGGAATTTCTCGATGCGAATGCAAAGTACCTGGAACTACCTTCGGAGAAAGGTGACCTGCTGCGAATTAAAAAGGCCTGGAATGAATATGCCGGCTACCAGCGCGATTACATGAATGCACGGCAGGCCTGGTTCGAGAAAATACCGGAGATGGACATTGATTCTGCCATGAAACACATCTGGGACGGCGACGGCACCAACCCGAACGCTGCACTGACTATTTTCCGGCATTTTGACAGCGCATCGGTGCGCAACGGTTTTGCCGGTGACTTCCCGGAAAGCGCCTGGATCATTGATTATCCGTTGCTGGAACGCATTCATTACCTGCTGGTTGCCGGTTTCAATGTGTATGGCAACGTCGGACATCAACTGATTACGCGCCTGTACATGGATTTTCTGCGCATGGAAGGTGAGGACAACTTTCTGGCCTTTCTGCCCGTTGGGCCCCGCAAGGAAATCATGCATTCATGGTATGTCGGCGTCCGTACCGGCATGGATGAGAGCATCGGCGGTCCCATGGAGTGGCTGGATGTGGAAGTTGTCACCGGCTACAAAACCGATGACCCGCAACGGGAACTCTACGACCACATCGAAAACCGGTTGGGGCCACTGACAGGTGGCCTCAATTATCTGGACCGCTACGAACAGACGACCGGCACTGACGGACAAACCGACACCATTGAACAACAGGCCAACAATGCCATGCATACCATTGCCGACATCAAGGGGGAGCGTCTAAGAGCCTTTCCTGATGTTGCCTTCGTGCGCATCAAAACAGGCAACCCGGAAACAGACTTTGCCTATACGTTGATACGCAACAAGGCCTACCTGAGCGTCACCTCCCTGCTCGCCGACGAAAGCAAACGCGACAACCGTGATTACGCCCACGACACACTGACCGTGGTCAGGGGACTGGAAGGTTCATACCCGAATTTCTTCTTCGTGGTGGAGCCCGACGAACTGGAGGACTTTACTTCCCGTCTCGTCAACATCAAAACGCTTGATGAGTACGAACGCTTTGCCGGTATTTACGGTATCCGCCGCACCAATGACAGTTTCTGGGAAACGGCAGACTGGTTTCAGGATGAATATGCCGAACAGGCACCCGTAGAATCCGGGCTGTTTGATTTGAATCGCTATGCGAACAGGTAAGCCAGGTTTGAGCGAGGTGGTCGACTGTCCGTCAGACAGTATTCAGTGAAGTTCAGGCGACCTGTACCGGGATCGCGTTGCGCCTGTCTTTAATACGGTTGCTGGCATCGAGATAAATCAGCGTCGGCTTGAAGGCAGTCGCCTCCTGCTGAGACAACACCGCATAGGTGCAGATGATAATACGGTCGCCGGGGCTGGCCTTGTGGGCAGCAGCGCCGTTAACGGAAATGATCCCGGACTGTTCCTCGGCCCGAATGGCATAGGTGGTAAAGCGTTCGCCATTGTTGAGGTTATAGATCTGGATCTGCTCATACTCGCGGATATTGGCGGCTTCCAGCAAGGCAGCATCAATGGCACAGGAGCCTTCATATTCCAGCTCGGAATGTGTCACATTGGCATGGTGCAGCTTGGATTTTAACAAAGTGATTTGCATGTAACCGGTACAGCCTCTTGCGTCCAGAATCGAGGCGTAATTATGCTGACTCCGACCGCAGACTGCAAGAGATTCGGGTAGCTTTTGACTTAGATACCAACCCTAAGTGACTGATAACCTGATGTTGTCAATCAGGCGCGTGGTTCCCAACGTGGCCGCCGCCAGCACTACCAGCTGGCTGGATCCCGGCCCAGGCACACGCAGGCTATCCTGCTCCCTGATGCTGACATAGTCGGGTTTAAACCCGGCCTCCAGCAGACGCTCCATCGCCTGCTGCTCCAGCGCGGCAAAGTCCCTGCCCCCCGCTTCAAGGCCCGCCTTCACTTCGCCCAGCACCTGGTACAGCTGTGCCGCACCGGCTCGCTCTGCCACATCCAGGTAGCCATTGCGCGAACTCATCGCCAGTCCGTCCGGTTCACGGACCGTCTCTACGCCGTGCACCTCGATCGGCATACACAGGTCACGCACCATGCGTTTTATCATAACCAGTTGCTGATAGTCCTTTTCACCGAAGACCGCGATGTCTGGCTGCACCCGGTTAAACAGGCCGGTGACCACCGTTGCAATGCCGGTAAAAAACCCTGGCCGGAACCGGCCGCACAGGTCACCTTCAAAACCGGGCACCTCAACACGTGTCACCTGTTCGAGGTCGTCTGTATAGATTTCACGCACCTCCGGCATGAACAACAAATCAACCCCTTCGGCCTGCAGGGCAACCTTGTCGGCATCAAAAGTACGCGGATAGGTCGCAAAGTCTTCACTGGGACCAAACTGCATCGGGTTCACAAAAATACTCACCACGACATAATCGGCAAGTGTGGTTGCCTGCCGCACCAGTTGCAGGTGGCCGGCATGCAGGTTACCCATGGTTGGCACAAAGCCAATGCGCCGCCCCTGTGCGCGTTGCGCACGGATGCATTCACGCAGCAAGGTGGTGGTCGTCAGTGTTTCCATTGCACGCTTCAGTAGCTGTGTTCAGCGGCCGGGTAACTGCCATCTTTCACGGCATTGACATAGGCGGCGACAGCCGTGTGAATGCCACCATTTTCCTGCAGAAAATTTTTCACAAAGCGTGGCAGATGACCGGTAGTAATGCCCAGCATGTCATACAGCACCAGCACCTGGCCATCGCAAGCGGCGCCGGCACCAATACCGATCACGGGAACATCCACCGCTGCGGTTACCTGCGCAGTCAGATCAGCCGGCACACACTCTACCACCAGCATCTCCACCCCGGCCTGCTGCAATGCCAGGGCATCAGCAAGTATCGCGGCAGCACCCGCTGCATCACGCCCCTGCACCTTGTAACCGCCGTATTTCTCGACAGACTGCGGCAGCAGGCCAATGTGCCCACACACCGAAATACCATGACTGACCAGGTGCTCGACAATCGCAACCTTGTCGGCGCCACCCTCCAGCTTGACCATGTGCGCCCCGCCCTCATTCACCAGGCGCCGGGCGTTGGCCAGCGCCTGATCGGGGTTTTCATAACTCCCGTATGGCAGATCAACGATCCGCCACGCCGACCGACCGGCACGCGCAACATTTGCGGCATAGTGCAACATGTCAGGCAGGGTTACCGGCACTGTGGACTCGTAACCCATGAGCACCATCCCCAGTGAGTCGCCGATAATAAACATCTCGACGCCGGCCGACTCCAGCACGCGAGTGAAACTCGCATCATAGGTCGTCAGGCAGGCAATCTTCTCGCCACGCTGATGCATCGCTCGCAGGGTGTTGAGCGTAACCGGTGTTTTTTGCTGTGAGCCTGTCATCATAATCCGGCCGTCTGTCACATTACCGCAGAAAGCGGATTGAAATAATGCTTACCGGTCCTGGTCAGGTAAATCTGTTCAAGCAACGCCTCGTATTCCTCGTCATTGTCGACCAGGTTTATGCTGGCCGTATTCACAATTAACAAGGGCGCGTCATCGTAGTTAAGAAACATGCGCGAGTAGGCCTCGGACAGATTACGTAAATATTCTGTATCTATCTTGCGTTCGTACCTGATACCGCGCCTCGAAATACGCTTGAGCAATACATCTTCCGGTGCCTGCAGATAAACCACCAGATCAGGCATCGGCGCATCCACGGTAACATGCGCATAGACCTGCTCGTAGAGTTTCAGCTCTTCAGTGCCCAGCGTCAGCTCGGCAAACAAGCGGTCTTTCTCCATCAGAAAATCGGCGACGCGAACCGGCTGAAACATGTCGGCCTGCCGCATCGCCTCTATCTGGCGAACACGCTGAAACAGGAAGAATAACTGCGCCGGCAATGCACCGGACCGGGGATCCTGGTAAAAACGTTCCAGAAACGGGTTTTCGTCCGCGCCTTCGAGCAGCAAATCGCTCTCAAAGCTTTTCGCCAGGCGTTTCGCCAGGCTGGTCTTGCCAACCCCGATCGGTCCTTCAACAACGATATACCCGGGCCTTTCTCTTTCCATCAAGCGGTAACCAGTTTCTTCAATGAATGGTTCTCGCATTTATTGATCAACGCAGTCAGCCGCCCCTGCCCGGGGACATTGAGATCCCCCGCCAGCTCCGCCAACGGAATAATGACAAAATCACGTTCACGAATACCGGGATGCGGCACCGTTAGATCCGGCGTGTTGATCTTTGCCTTGCCGTATAACAGCAGGTCAAGATCAATAATCCTCGGACCCCACTTCTCCCCGCCCCGCTCGCGCCCCTGCAGGTCCTCGATGCGCGTCAGTGCCGCCAGGAAATCCTCTGCCGAGAGCAGTGTATCCATGGAAACAACTGCGTTGACGTAATCAGGCTGATCGGCAGGCCCCATAGGCTTGCCGCCGTATAGCCCGGAACGCGCGACCAGAATCGAATCCGGAATCATCTGCAGCTCTTCAACCGCCTCCAGCACCTGGGCCACCGGATCCTCGAGGTTGCTCCCTAATCCTATATAAACACGTACTGTCACTCTGACTTTACCTCCGATTTACTCTTGGAACGCCTGCGCCGGCGTTTCCGCGGTCGCGCATGCGTGGTTTTCTGCGCCTGCTCCTGTGGATTGTCTTCCTGTAACTGTGTCCACCAGTCGCCCAGCTCGGTCGGCACTTCGCCGGCCTCTGCACGTAACAACAAAAAATCATAGGCCGCACGAAAACGGGGGTGGCTCAAGACACGCTGGCTGCGACGTCCACCCTTGTTTTCAAGCCGTAACTGTAACATCCAGATTTCACGCATGGGCAGAGAAAAACGCCGCGGCGTTGCCATCACGGCCGCCTGTTCGCTGATGATCTGTGAACCGGCATGTTGCAGGGCCTGCACCGAATGCTCTCCCGCAGCTTCCAGCTGTGCTGCGCGCTCCTGCACCGGCTGCCACAGGAACACGGCAAACAAAAAGGCCGGCGTTACCGGCTTGCCCTGCGCTATGCGTGCATCGGTGTTTTCCATGCCGCGGGTAACAAGCGCCTGAAAGAAATTGCCTTCATGTGCCAGCGACTCATCCGTCAGTGGAAACAGCTGCCTGAAAAGATTGTAATGCCGCAGTATTTCAAAATTTGCCAGCGCACTGCCGCCCATGAACAGCTTGAGCATTTCATCAAACAGACGTGCCGGCGGAATATCGCCGAGCAAGGGGGCGAGCCGCGTGATCGGTTCTTCAGTGGCCGCCTCGAGACGGAAACCCAGCTTGGTGGCAAAACGCACCACGCGCAACATCCGCACCGGATCCTCGCGATAACGGGTATCGGGATCGCCTATGAGGCGCAGTAGCCCTGCCTCAATATCCGCCATGCCAGCGGTGTAATCGATGATCGAGAAATCAGCGATATTGTAATAGAGCGCATTGACGGTGAAATCGCGTCGAAAGGCATCGCCCTCTATATCCCCATAGACATTGTCACGGACAATGCGGCCTTCCTCATCGATATGCTGCACCGAGTTATTTGCGCCTGCCTCATGCACGGCACGGAAGGTCGCCACCTCGATCACCTCGCGTCCGTACACCACGTGCGCCAGCCGGAAGCGGCGGCCAATCAGGCGACAATTCCTGAACAGGCGTCGCACATCCTCCGGATGCGCATCGGTGGCGATATCAAAGTCCTTGGGCTCGCGCCCGAGCAACAAATCGCGCACCCCGCCACCAACCAGGTGCGCCTGGTAGCCGGAATCTTTCAGCCGGTACAACACCTTCAGCGCATTTGGACTGATATTAACCCGGGAAATGGGATGATCTGGTCGGGGGATTACGGTGGCTGCGTTGTGGATGTCGGCACTTCCCTTGTTGCTCACTGCTGTTGCTTGTGGATGATTAACTTGGGCGTATAATACCATCGCTTTGCAGCCATGTGCTGGTCTTGCAACGCTCCCTTCGTCTAGTGGTTAGGACACTGGCCTCTCACGCCGGTAACAGGGGTTCGAGTCCCCTAGGGAGCGCCATTTTGTGCATTTTCACACCGCCCCGGTGGTAATTCATATCATATTGATGACATAGCAGCTGATATGGTATCGCGAGCCAATCAACCCATGCAATCAACAGGTGACAGGCAATCGTACCCGCCGGCGGGGCTGTTTTCCCGCCTGGTCGCCATGTTCTATGACTCCCTGCTACTGCTGTCTGTCCTGCTGATTGCCACGGCGCTGGCACTGCTGGCGACCAAGGGAACCCTGCACTACCACAACCCGTTTTTCCGGACCTTTTTGTTCCTGATCTGCTTTTCCTTTTACGCCTGGTTCTGGCTGCATGGCGGGCAAACGCTGGGAATGCGGGCCTGGCGCCTGCAACTGCAACGTCTTGATGGCGGGCCCATCACCCTCTGGCAGGCACTGCTGCGTTTCATGGTGGCCATCCCTTCACTGGCGCTCGGCGGGATTGGCCTGTTATGGATGCTGGTCGATCGGGACAAGCTTGCCTTGCACGACCGGTTTTCGGAATCGAGGATTGTGCGCTTGCCAAAAAAACAGCCTGGTCGGCAGTAAAACAGCGGCCCGGTCAGAGCTGTCTGACTGCACGAATCCCGAACAACAGAAACACCACCCCGGGCAGCATCACCGTCAACAGCGGATTAAACCCAAATACCTGGCCCATCTGGTTGACGACCTGGCTTATAAGATAAAAACCGAAACCGACCAGCATGCCAATGAAGACACGCTGCCCGGCGCTTACCGAACGCAGACTCCCGAAAACAAAAGGCACCGATATAAACAGCATCACAAGCGCGGCAAACGGTGTCATAAAACGTCCCCAGAAAGCATACTGGTACTGCCCGGTGTCCAGCCCGTTTTCTTCCAGATAAGTCATGAACCGGGCAATATCGCGAATCGACATGTTTTCAGGCTTGAGCGAAACAATGCCGAGCAGCTCCGGTGTCAGCGATGACTCTCTGGCCAGCCGTTCATCATGCCTGACCAGTACGCGATCAGTCGTAAACTCGGACTGTGATACATCACGCATTATCCACTGGCCATCCTTGTAGCGTGCCTCCACGGCCTGTGTCACGACCTTTAAACGGCCATCATCATGGAACTCGTAGACAGTCAGGTCTGCCAGGGTATTGTCTGTCAGTACCTTTCTTGCATTGATATACAGATTTTCGTCACGCACCCACAGGCCCCGGCTGCTGAGAAAAGTTATCCCCCGATTCATGGCGGCCGTGCGCAACTGCTGACCTTCACGTTCGGCTACCGGCGCAATCACCTCGCCCACAAAAACAGCCACCACCAGCATCAGCACACCTGTCTGCAATACCGAGCGGATAATCCGCCAGATAGACAGGCCGCCTGCCCGCATGGCGATCAGCTCACTGTTTGCAGACAGACCACCCATTCCCATCAGGCTGCCCAGCAAGGCCGCCATCGGAAACAACTGGTACATACTCTGCGGAGTTATGAGTACCACAAACTGCACCAGCGTCATCAAGGTGTAGTTTTCCCGGCCAACATTATCAAGCTGCGCAATGACGTTAAAAAACACATCCAGCCCGACAACAATCAACAGCGCAACCAGCGTACCTGTCGTCACTGCAGCAGCAATATACCGGTCAAGAATCTTCATCGGCGAGCCCAAAGCCGGCAGCGAAAGCGTTCGTTACCCAACAATATGATCGTCAACAATACCGGCAATGCCGGCACCCACCACAGCCCGATAGCAGCCGGACCCACACCTTCACCGACCCAGTACTTTGCCGTTGCCAGCAGGTTGTAATAAATAACGAACAGAAGGATAGCGACTACCAGGCGCCCGTAACGTCCCTGGCGTGGCGAGGACTTGCACAGCGGTACCGCCAGCAGCAACAGCACGATGACCGAGACGGGCATGGCGAGACGCCACTGCAACTCGGCAACATCCATTGGATCAGATGATCGCACCAGGTCTGCTGACGGAGTGGTGCTCTGTATTGCCTCCACTTTCGGCTCACCGGGCAGATCTATACGCACCCCGTACTCCGTGAACGTCATGATCCGGTAATTGGCTTCACCCGGCCTGCCCTCGTAGCGATAACCGTCAACCAGTACCAGAAAGCTGTCACCGGTTTTTTCATCCACCTTGCGGTAGGCAGACTTTGCAGTCAGCAGCTGCGGCAATTTCTGCGCATCTTTTTTGTCTCGCAGAACGATAAACAGGTTTTCCATGTTCTGTTTGTCATCAGAAAGCCGCTCCGCGTAGAAGGTCAGGCGGCCATTTTGCAACTCGTTAAACCGGCCCGCACCGAGAATGGTCAGATCAGCCTGCTGCTTTGCCACTCTTTCCAGCTTGTAGCTTATCGCCTGCACATGTGGACTGACATACAGTGACAAGCCGGCAAGAATGACAGCAAGCACCATCCCGAAACCCAGCAGGGGCTTGTAGATACGCCACGGGCCAACGCCGCAGGCCGACATGACAGTCATTTCGTTGTCGCGATACAGCCGCCCCAGGGCCAGCACCACACCCAGTGCCAGTGCAAACGGAACCACGTGCACCAGGTACCAGACCATCTTCAGGCCAACGAGCTGGAAGATAATATTGGCGGGTATTTCACCGGACACGGCATCACCCAGGTAGCGAACCAGCCGGTTGCTGACGAGTATCAGCCACAGAAAAAGCGTCACGGCCAGCCAGCCGTTAATCACCTCTTTCAGCAGGTAACGATCAAAAACGCGAAACATTCAAGCGGGCCTGTTTGCGGCATGAAAATCATGCCTGCTTGCAGTACACTCCCCCGTCATAACCGGTATCAAAGATAGCGGCTACCGTATACCACAAGCGCCGTAATCTGCAATCACAACACGCAACAAATGAGGGGTAGTGAATGAAATTCACCATAAAGAGCGAGAAACCTGCAACCGTAAAGACCGGATGTGTGATTCTGGGGGTTTTTGAACATCGCAAGCTGTCCCGGGCCGCCACCGAGTTCGACAAAAGCACGCGGGGATTGCTGAAGAAGCTCTTGCAGAATGGCGAAATGGATGGCAAAAGCGAGCAGACGCTGATGGTGCACTATCCGGCAGGCGCAAACTGTGAACGCGTATTGCTGACTGGTTGCGGCAAGGCTGATGAATTCGACAGCCGCACATACAACAAGGCTGTCGCCAGCGCCACGCGCGCCGTCAACCAGTCAGGCGCAACCGACGCGGTCAGCTACCTGGCCGAACTGGACGTCACCGACCGTGACAGCTACGGAAAGGTCAAGAGTCTGGCTGAAATCACCCGCAGCAGCCTCTACACCCCGGACCAGCTGAAGAGCAAAAAAGACAAAAACAGTCACCCGCTGCGTCGCATGGGCATCAACATGGCTGCCGGTGAAGGCAGGATTGCACGCAAGGCACTGATCGACGGTATAGCCATCGCCGACGGCGTTGAACTGGCAAGAACCCTCGGGGACCTGCCAGCCAACATCTGCACGCCGTCCTACCTCGCCAGCCAGGCCCGCAAACTCGGCAAGACCTGCAGTTACCTCAAGGTCAGCGTCATGGACGAAGCTGGCATGAAAAAACTGGGCATGGGCTCGCTACTGTCTGTTTCACGCGGCAGCCGGGAACCGGCCAAGCTGATCACCCTGGAATACAAGGGCGGCAACACAGGCGATAAACCGGTTGTGCTGGTCGGCAAGGGTGTGACTTTTGACTCCGGTGGCATCTCTATCAAACCGAGCCCCACCATGGATGAGATGAAGTACGACATGTGTGGCGCCGCCAGCGTACTCGGCACCCTGAAGGCCTGCGTGGAAATGGAGCTGCCCCTTAATGTTGTCGGGGTTATCCCGACCACGGAAAACATGCCTGATGGGCTCGCCAGCAAACCCGGCGATATTGTGACCAGCATGTCCGGGCAGACGATTGAAGTCCTCAACACGGATGCAGAGGGACGACTGATTCTGTGTGACGCGCTGACATACAGTGCAAAATTCAAACCCGAGGTGGTCATTGATATCGCCACACTGACCGGTGCCTGCGTTATCGCACTCGGCGGCCACGCGGCCGGGCTGTTGAGTAACGATGACGATCTGGCCGACGAACTACTGGCTGCGGGTAAAACAGCCGATGACCGTGCCTGGCAAATGCCATTGTGGGATGACTACCAGCCACAACTGAAGAGCAATTTTGCCGACATGGCAAATATCGGCGGCCGCGAGGCCGGCACCATCACTGCTGCCTGCTTCCTGTCGCGATTTACCGAGAAATACCGCTGGGCACATCTGGACATCGCCGGTGTTGCCTGGAAAGGCGGCCACAAGAAAGGCTCGACCGGTCGACCGGTCTCCCTGCTGACACAGTTCCTGCTGGATCGCTGCACTGACTGATGACACAGGTCGACTTTTACATATTGGAGGACAACCGGCCGGAGGCATGTACACTGCTTACCTGCCGGTTGTCCGAGAAAGCATATAAACAGGGACACCAGGTTTTCATCAACACAAATTCCGGTGATCAACTGAAGCAGCTGGATGACATGCTGTGGACTTTCAGAGCGGGTAGTTTTCTGCCGCATGGCCGCTACGAAGAGAACGCCGACAGCACGCACCCCGTGCTGCTGGGACACGCGGTCGAACCCGAAGGCCCAAGCGATGTGCTGGTTAACCTCTCAAATGAAGTACCTGTTTTTTTCAGTCGATTTAATCGTGTTGCAGAACTGGTTGGTGGTGACGAGTCACAGCGGCAATCCGCACGTGAGCGTTATCGCTTTTACAAGGATCGCGGCTACACACTGAACACCCATAACCTGTAATGGCCATGAACGAAGAACTGGTAGTTGATGCCGATGGTATTCCCATACTCACGGAGCTCGTGCATGAGCACGAAACAGGCACGCCAGAAGAACAACCGCAGGATGCAGTCACAGAGTCACCGGCAGTCATTGCCGACAGGCTGCTGAAAAGCCGGTCGTTTCAGCAGCAAATTGAGCAAATAACAGCCACATTGAGTCAGCAGGTACATTACCAGGTCGGGCAGTCACTGCGGCCAGCGCTTGAAGAAGCCATCAACCTCGCCCTTGAAGACAGCAGCACCCATTCTGCAGAAGTCCTCCGTCAGCAACTGGAGAGTTCCCTGCCCGACCTGCTTGCCCGGGTGCTGAAAAAATAGCATCTCCGGCTTCTGCGCCGCCCTGCCGGGGCAAAGCGGCATGCATCAGGTATAATCCCTGCCACATTAAAGTACATCATTAATAACAGAGCCTTACGACGGATGGACAAGACCTACGACCCGCACGCTATTGAGCAGCACTGGTACGAAACCTGGGAAAAGCAAGGACACTTCGCACCTTCCGGCGAAGGTGCACCCTATTGCATCATGATCCCGCCGCCAAATGTTACCGGCAGCCTGCACATGGGACATGCCTTTCAGGACACCCTGATGGATGCCCTGACCCGCTACCATCGCATGCGTGGCGACAACACCCTGTGGCAACCGGGAACAGATCACGCCGGTATCGCCACACAGATGGTGGTAGAACGCCAGCTCAGCAACGAAGAAACAACCCGCCATGATGTCGGCCGCGAAGCATTCATTGACCGTATATGGGATTGGAAAAAGGAGTCCGGCGGCACCATTACCCAACAGCTGCGTCGCATGGGTTCTTCGCTGGACTGGAGCCGCGAACGTTTCACGATGGATGAAGGCCTGTCAAAGGCTGTCAGGGAAACCTTCGTTCGCCTGCATGAAGAAGGACTGATTTATCGCGGCAAGCGGCTGGTCAACTGGGACCCGGTCTTGCATACCGCTGTGTCAGATCTTGAAGTGGTATCCGAGGAAGAAGCCGGTCACCTCTGGCACATGCGTTATCCGCTGGCAGACGGATCTGGTCACCTGGTAGTTGCCACCACGCGCCCGGAAACCATGCTTGGCGACAGTGCTGTTGCGGTACACCCTGATGATGAGCGTTACCAGGCGCTGGTGGGTAAAACCATCAAACTGCCTTTAACTGATCGTGAGATCCCGGTCATAGCGGACGAGTATGTTGATCCGGAATTTGGTAGCGGCTGCGTAAAAATCACACCCGCGCATGACTTCAACGATTATGAGGTCGGCAAGCGGCATGACCTGCCAATCATCAACATATTTACTGTCGATGCCTGTATTAATGGCGAAGTCACCAGCAGTTACCGGGGGCTGTACCGTTATGAGGCACGCAAACGTATCGTGGCGGACCTGCAAGAACAGGGCTTGATGGAGAAGATTGAAGACCACCGCCTGATGGTACCGCGCGGCGATCGTTCGGGCACTGTCATAGAACCCTATCTGACCGACCAGTGGTTTGTAAAAGTCGCTCCACTCGCCGAACCGGCCATCAAGGCCGTTGAAAACGGCGACATAAAATTTGTCCCGGACAACTGGAAAAACACCTACTTTGAATGGATGCGAAACATCCAGGACTGGTGCATCTCCCGTCAGATATGGTGGGGACACCGAATCCCGGCCTGGTATGACGACGCCGGAAATATTTACGTTGGTCGAGACGAGGCAGAGGCTCGCGAGAAACACGGTCTTGATGACAACCTTCCCCTGAGGCAGGACGACGACGTTCTGGACACGTGGTTCTCATCGGCGCTCTGGCCCTTCAGCACACTGGGCTGGCCGGATAAAACCGAAGCACTGAAAACTTTTTACCCAACCAGCGTGCTGGTCACCGGCTTTGATATTATTTTCTTCTGGGTCGCGCGCATGATCATGATGGGCCTGAAATTCATGGATGACATCCCGTTCCGTGAAATTTATATTCATGGCCTGGTACGTGACTCGCACGGACAGAAAATGTCCAAATCCAAGGGCAATGTACTCGACCCGATCGACCTGATTGACGGCATAGAACTGGAGGCACTGGTTGCCAAACGTCGTGGCGGATTGATGCAGCCGCAGATGGCCGACAGAATCGAGAAACTGACCCGAAAAGACTTCCCAAACGGCATACCTGCCTACGGGACGGACGCGCTCCGTTTCACCTTTGCAGCACTGGCCTCCACCGGGCGCGACATAAACTTTGATCTTGGCCGTATCGAAGGCTACCGCAATTTTTGCAACAAGCTGTGGAACGCCGCACGTTATGTGCTCATGAATACCGAAGACAAGGATTGCGGACAGAACGGCGGTGACATCTCCCTGAATGCTGCTGACCACTGGATTATTTCCCTGTTGCAGCAAACGGAGCAGGAAGTTATCAGGAGTATTGACAGCTACCGCTTTGACCTTGCTGCGCAGGCTATCTACACCTTTATCTGGGATGAGTACTGCGACTGGTACCTGGAATTATCCAAACCGGTATTAACGAGCCCGGACAGCACAACCGAAGAACTGCGCGGCACTCGCCACACTCTCGTTACCGTCATGGAAACCATATTGCGACTGGTTCACCCTCTGGCGCCCTTTATCAGCGAGGAAATCTGGCAGCGTATGGCGCCGCTGGCGGGCATCGAAGGCAACACCATCATGCGCCAGCCCTACCCCATACCCGACAGCGACAAAATCAATTCGGCAGCACTCGCGGAAATGGCATGGATCAAGGACTTTATTGACGGTGTACGCAAAATCCGCAGCGGCATGAATATCGATCCTCGCAAACTTCTGCCCGTGTTACTGCAAAGCGGATCTGCAACGGACAAGCAGCGAATGGAAGACAACCTCAGCTACATCATGAACGTTGGCCGTGTTGAGTCCGTTACCTGGCTGAACGCTGATGAAACAGCGCCCGAATCTTCAACGGCACTTGTCAATGAAATGAAACTGCTGATACCACTCGCCGGGCTGATCGACAAGGAGGCTGAAATTGTTCGCCTTGCAAAAGAATTGCAGAACAAAATTGACGAACTCGGACGCTGCGAAAACAAACTCTCTAATTCCGGCTTCCTTGACAAAGCACCTGCAGCAATCGTAGAAAATGAGCAGGCAAAAGCAGCCGAACTCCGTAATGCTATCGGCAGCCTTGAGGAACAGAAACAGAAAATTCAGTCTCTCTGACTTAAACCCCGGCCAACTTCATTACAAGACTGACGACACCCCACAGTGTCAGCACAAACACCACGGTCACCAGCAAGCCGATAATCACATACTGTGACGGTTTACCGTGCGTGAAATCCTCTTCACGTCTGCGATTACTTTGTACGCCAAACATGCTGGCCAGCACGCTGCCAAGCACGCCAAGCAAGGAGGGCGCACGCCCTTCATCTTTCCCTGATTCCATATCGCGCTCTCTAAATAATTGTTAGCGGCATTTTACCGGCTACCTCCCCGGTAGCAACAAGGCAGCTGGCGCAGTTGATCATTAACTGGCACGGCAACAGATTTCTGGTACCGCATCAGGTCATCCCGTAACCGCCCCTTCACACTACATGCCCCTGAAACTATTAACTTTTTTGGCTATTTGCCGATAACACTAGATACAGGAATCTAGAGAATATTCTTAATTCTAATCAATAACTTATATATGAAGTAGTTATATGGGCAAGGTCGGGAACAGGCCAGCAAGTACCCAAAACCGACAATTAACAGAGCAAAAGAGAACTGAAATGGCAACGATCCTGATAATTGATGACCAACTCACCAGCCGCCAGATCCTGCAACAGCTGGTCAGTTCCATTGAAGAAAATCTGACCGTGAAGGCATTTGCAGATCCGATAGAAGCACTGAAGTGGACAGAGAGCAATTCATTCAATCTCGTCCTGACGGATTACAAAATGCCGGAAATGAACGGCATCGAGTTCATCAAGAGACTTCGCTCCAATCCGGCATTTACGCACATACCGGTCATCATGGTCACTTCAATAGAAGACAAGAATGTTCGTTATGAAGCACTGGAAGTAGGCGCAACCGACTTCCTCATGAAGCCAGTTGACCATCACGAATGCCGTGCACGTAGCCGCAACCTGCTCATCCAGCACCAGCAATACAAGATTATCAGCGAACGATCACACTGGCTGGAACGCCGAGTTGCAGAAGCAACCAGTGAAATACGTATGCGAGAACGCGAAACCCTGTTACGCCTTGCACGTGCCGGCGAATATCGCGACGAAGAAACCGGTAACCACGTCATTCGCATGGCCAAGTACTCACGCATAATCGCTGAACAACTCGGCTTCTCGAAAGACGAAGCAGACGTAATCGAAATGGCCGCACCCATGCATGACATTGGGAAAATTGGTATCCGGGATGACATCCTGTTGAAGCCGGGAAAACTGTCGAGCAAAGAATTTGAAATCATGAAGAGTCACACAATAATCGGCTATGACATTTTAAAAGACAGCCCGTCCCCGTTCCTTCAGATGGGGGCAGTCATCGCACTTGGCCATCACGAAAAGTTTGACGGCACAGGATATCCCTATGGGAAAAAAGGTAACGATATCCCTACTGAAGCAAGAATTGTCGCTATAGCAGACGTGTATGACGCTCTTGTATCTGAACGTCCTTATAAAAATGCCTGGCCATCAGAGGCCGCCATTGAGTACATGGAGAGCCACAAAGGCAAGCACTTTGATCCTGAATGCTTCGAGGCATTTAAGACTAAGCTTGATAACATCACCAAGATCCAGGGGATGCTGCCAGATTTACCAGATACAAAAGCGGTATAACTGAAAAGTTTACACACGAATGATGCTTACACTAGCCAGAAATACTTTTGAATTTCCGGATTCACGCACTAATTCGGAATTTCAGCAAGCTGTTATAAGACTTGTAATTCTATCGTCAATTACTGTTTATTTCTCACTCCACTATTACTTGTCGGGATATGAAAATATCCTTAATCAGCCAGTTGGCCTCCTAACCATATATGACTTTATTGCGATACTGATTTTATTTTCATTCAAGGCTATCCCTGGCACATCCCATACCCGCAGATCATTTACGTTGTTGGCAGATCTTACTCTGCTATCTTTCACATTACACATAGGTGGCGATGAGGCAACAATTTGTTTTTCCGTATATCTCTGGCTGATTGTCGGTTACGGCATGAGATTCGGCCAAAAGTATTTACTCGCCGCAACTATAATTGGCGTCATAGAATTTAGCGTCGTGCTAATGACAACTGAGTACTGGATCGAACAAAAGACTGCAGGAGTAGGTTTACTTATCGGCCTAATTGTATTACCCGCCTTTTATTCAATACTTCTTGGAAAATTAACAAAGGCCAAGGCTGCTGCTGAAGAGGCAAACAAATCCAAAAGCGTATTTCTTGCAAACATGAGCCATGAGATACGCACACCACTCAACGGGGTTATTGGGATGAGCGACCTCATGATGGGCACAGAACTATCCCAAGAACAGAGTGAACTTGCCTCAACGCTACGCGCCTCCGCCAATACCTTATTGACTCTTATTGAAGACATTCTGGATATTTCAAAGATCGAGGCAGGTAAATTATGTATAGAAGAGACAGATTTTGATCTTCATGCTTTAATAAAAAATACAACTACCATAATGAGAGCGCAGGCTGAATCGAAAGGTCTCACTCTAGTAACAGAGATATCACCCTCAACGTCATTCCTTCTTAAGGGAGACCCGCATCATCTTAGACAGGTTTTCGTCAACCTTATTGGTAATGCAGTGAAATTCACAGAGAAGGGCAGCGTAACGCTTAGGATCAGCACATGCGAGGAAAATGCAGAGTCAACAAGAATAAGATTTGAGGTTATTGATACAGGAATCGGAATTCCACTTGAATCACAGCAATCTATATTCGAAGACTTTAAGCAGGCTGACAGTTCAACAACTCGAAAGTATGGAGGCACTGGGTTGGGAACGGCCATATCGAAACAAATCGTTAACTTAATGAGTGGAGAAATTGGCATACACAGCGTTCCAGGTAAAGGTAGCACCTTCTGGATAGAAATACCTTTTATCAAACAGAAGCGCTCCAACAACATCGAAAGCTCAAATCTACTAAATAAATTGAGCACAATGGTTATATCTAATGACGAAAACAATATTATTAAAGATATGCTATCGACATGGGGCGTATCCCACGTATTTGAGGAAAATATAGACGAGGCGATAAACAAACTCGTAAATACAGAAAATAATAATATTTCTATGATTATTGCTGACGCTACCTGCCTTGGAGATAGGTTATTTGATTTACCAAAGACACTTTCATCCAACTCAGCAACTAAAGGTATTCCGGTCATCTTAATAAATGACTCTTCTTCAGATGCTGCAATAATATATGGCGCCGAACACGACTATGCACACATACTCACGTCGCCAATAAACAGGTCTCTGTTATTTAACTCCCTTCATGCGTCTGGGATCAACGACATTGAGAGCGACGATGTAATTAATATACTCAACCACGCAAAAAACAACCAAAAAAATGGGGTTAGAGTACTTATTGCTGAAGACAACAAGACCAATCAACTGGTTATCCAAAAAATACTCGAACGAGCGGGACATACCCCATATATCGTAAATAATGGGCAAGAAGCTCTTGATGTCCTAGAAAGCGTCTCTTTCGACCTTATTATTATGGACATGCAAATGCCAGTGATGGGAGGAATCGAGGCAGCGAAGATCTATAACTTTTCGACCAACAAGGATGATCGATTGCCCGTCATCATCTTGACCGCCAATGCAACAACTGAAGCTCTAAACGAGTGCAAGGACGCAAATGTTGATTCATACCTGACAAAACCTATTAATGTGAGCAAGTTACTTTGTGCAATTGATACCTTGACCAACAAAACAATTACAAACGAGAACCATAGTGAGCCCGAGAATACGCGCAGCAAGAACATAAAAAACAACAATAACCAGATACTTGACTACACGATACTGAAACAACTCAGCGACATGTCTGCTGACAACGCTTTTATCTCTGTATTAATCGATGGATTTATATCAGATACAGAAAAGCAGTTAACCTTAATGGAACATAACGTCTCAGAAAAGCTATACGCCCCATACAGAGAGAATGTACACGCGCTAAAAGGAAGCTCTGGAAGCATCGGAGCAATGAAGCTTCACTCATGCTGCAAAGATGAACAGAAGTCATATAACAACGATTCAGAATACGTAACCAGCTTAAGATCGATATCTGCTACATTTTTGGAAACAAAACAAGCCTTGCTAAAGTACCTTGAGGATATCGAAGATAGGGGTGCAGGATCCAAGTCAACAATGTAGCAAACTCGGTTATATCTGACGGTTAGCATTTATAACGGAAGTATATGTGCCAAACCAGGCATCTTTTCACGCACATCTCCCGCCAAATCTACTTACCATCCTGCAAAGCATACGTTGGTATACGGCCGGATCACAGGGCTTGCGCAGTAGCACAAAAAGCACCAGAATAAGAAATCCTCAGGCAGATCATGATATATATTTAAAACGAGAGATCAGAGAGAGCTAGTTGAACTATGGTCTGGCTTTTCGCCTATTCTTTCGTAGGAATACAGACAATAAAAACGTGAGCGCACATGACAAAGATACCCAGCTTTGCAGACATCATAGCCGATTATTCAAACCAGGATAAAACTCTTGAGGAGTCAGCCGCTGACCTGGGTGCGATCATTCTTGAAATGGAGTACGAGAAAAAAACTACGGTGAACATACCAAGAAAATGGTCGACCTTAAAAAGCTGGCCGCACTACAACGAACAGTTATTCTGAAAATAATGGAGCAGAGTCTTGATGAATCAGATCAACCAAAAAGACCACACCTAAAGATACTGAAATAATATTTAGCGACTCATGTCAGATAAAGATCTGAACCACATCAACTACTTTTTCTATCCATTTATCCGAATATCATCTTTAGCTGTATTTAAGAGAGACTTTGCCATCCTGTCCTGAGATCGAATGAGCCTGTCCATCACTTTAAGCTCTCTTGTCGTAAGTGACATCGCAGCTTCAACCCAAATCTCGCCAATATCCAAAAGTTCATCCAACGTCACTGGATTCACGCGGTTCCTTATTTTAAGCAGCGATTCTCTTGTATTCCTGTTCTTTTCATGTCGTTTAATAAATCTACCAACCTCTGCCACGCCTTCACCATCTTCAGCCAAAATATCAACGACTCCAATCTCAAAGAGTTCCTCGGCAGTATATATGCGCCCACTTAAAATCATCTTTTCTACCAAGACAGGGCTTATCCGTCTTGAAAGAAAGCTGTATGCTCCCATTCCGGGAAACATATTAAAGAGAACCTCAGGAAACCCCAACTGCACGCTTTTTTCCGCAACGAGATAATCGCATGCCAGCGCGCCCTCAAAACCGGCTCCAAGCGCATTACCACGAATCAATGCAATAGTAGTCAGCGGAACATCCATATTTGTGTAAGTCCCAAACAACACATCAATGCTCAGCTTCATATAACTTCGTAGTTTGTCTACATCCCTCGCCTTTATCGCCTCAACAAACAGTTGAAGGTCCCCTCCAAGACTAAACACCCCAGGACGGTATGAACCAAGAATTAAGTACTTTACAGAGGGATGTAATCCAGACCTGAGATCTGCCGAATTTTTATGTCTAATTGCTTTCAAAAACTTAATTAAATCATTCAATAATTGAGGTGTGAAACAGGGCCTCGGACTTGGGTTTGCGTAACACCACATAACCCCTTGTTCTTCTTTAAATTCAGTGATGAGTTGATCGTAAAATTGAACGAGCGAGGTAGAATTATTGTTATGCATTTCTATCATCTCCGTTTAAAAGATCGAACGTATTTCCAGTCAAAACAAACTCTTATTTTTTGTTATTTTCGCCTTCAGTTTATACTTCTTATTACCTTACAGTACAAGAGGTTTAACTCTAAACTGCAAAAACCTATATGTGGTGTAATATGTTTGAAGCTCCTCATATATATAGATATTCCGTCAACTACCCAATTTAGCGTATCAATACAACGAGAACCCACAAAAGCACAGCACTGGGTAAAAATGGATCTCTTGAGTCGAAACATACCAATAAAACTCGCCATCAGCAGCTGCCTACTCGGGGAAAATGTCAGATACGATGGCAAGAATAAACATAATCAATATGCCCTTGACACTCTTGGACGTTATTTCGTTTTTACCCCGCTCTGCCCCGAAGTTGCCATTGGTCTTGGCACGCCTCGCCCACCAATAGACCTCATAAGCAAAGACAACAGTATTCGTGCAATCTTCAACAGCACGCCAGAACTTGACATAACCGCCCGCCTTCGAGATTTTGCAGAAATACAGTCAGAAGTCCTGAATTCGCTTTGCGGGTATATTGTCAAAGCACGGTCACCAAGCTGCGGACTGTCAGATGCTGTAATAATCTCGGC
>DAOVVG010000308.1 GCA_030632175.1 Gammaproteobacteria bacterium | reverse complement strand
TCACTCGGCGCCTCGATTGCTGCCGACCTGGCAACACGGCAGAGCGTTGCTGGCTTGATCCTGGAATCCGGTTTTACCTCGGTTCCCGATGCCGCGGCCAAACTCTACCCCTGGCTTCCGGTCCGTTGGCTCAGCCGTTACCAGTACGATACCCGCAAGAAACTGGCGAACATCCATAGCCCCGTGTTAATCGCTCACAGCCAGGATGACGAAATCATTCCATACTCCAATGGCGAGCGCCTGTTCGAGGCGGCCAATGAACCGAAACAGTTCCTGCAACTGCGTGGTGGGCACAATGACGGTTTTTTTGTTAGCGGCAAGGACTATATCCAGGGGCTGGATACCTTTATCGGCAATGTATTGGCCGGGAAATGATACCGGCCCATTGATATTCGTAGGGTGCGCCATGCACACCATAAATCGGTGAGTTGCTATTGCCGATCGGTGCGCACGGCGCACCCTGCGGTTGACTGCCAAATAAATCGGAATATAAAAGGAGGATTGGTATGGAAACAGCAGATGCAATACGTTCTCGTCGTTCTGTCAAGGATTTTGATGCAAACCATGAGATGACCGAAGCAGAAGTGAATGAGCTTCTGTCATTGGCCATGCTTTCCCCCACAGCATTCAATATCCAGAACTGGCGTTTTGTCGTGGTAACCGATCAGGCGTTAAGAAAACAAATCAGGGAGGTCGCCTGGGACCAGGCGCAGGTGACAGATACTTCCTTGTTCATTGTTCTGTGTGCCGACCTTAAGTCATGGGAGAAGCGGCCTGATCGATACTGGGTTAATGCCTCAAAAGAGATCCAGGAGTTTATGCTTCCAGCCATCGATGACTACTATCGGGGCAAGGACCAGGTTCAGAGAGATGAGGCAATGAGGTCCTGTGGCATCGTCGCACAAACATTAATGCTCGCAGCAAAATCTATGGGATATGACTCATGCCCGATGGATGGCTTCGATTACGAGAAAGTCGGCGAACTCATTCGTCTTCCCGATGACCACGTGATTGCAATGTTCGTTGCGATTGGCAAGGGTACAAAAGAGGCGTGGCCACGACCGGGTCAGCTGGATCTGGATGAATTAGTCATCAAGAACAGTTTTACATAGCAAAATAAATTTGTCCCTTTTTGCAGGTTATTGTTCCCCTGGCACCAGGTCCAGTGGACTGAAGACTCCAACACCGGGGCGACTGAGTACATGTGTGTAGATCATGGTCGTGGAGACATGAGCATGCCCCAGCAGTTCCTGTACTGTGCGGATATCATGGTTTGCCTCAAGTAAGTGGGTAGCAAAACAATGGCGTAGTGTGTGGCATCCCACCCGTTTGTTGATATCTGCAGCGATAGCTGCCCGTTTCACAGCTTTCTGCAGTCCGCTTTCATGCAGATGGTGGCGTCGAATTTTCCCCCCATGGGGATCAACCGCAAGGCGGCCGGAAGGAAACAGAAACTGCCATTTAAATTCGCGACCTGCATTGGGATACTTGCGTTGCAGCGCATCTGGCAAAATGACTTCACCGAAACCTGCAGCAAGATCCTTCTCATGTAGTTGCCTGACAGCCACAATCTGCTCGTGCAGGTCATCTGCAAGCGAGCCGGGGAGTGGTACATACCTGTCTTTTTTCCCTTTTGCCTGGTGCACATGAATGCGGTTGTAAGTGAAGTCAAGGTCCTGAACCCGCAGACGCAGTCCCTCCAGCAGTCGCATGCCGGTTCCATATAAGAGTGACGCAAGAATTTTGTGTATACCCTGTAGCTGCCCGAGCAAGGACATCACCTCGCTACGACTCAGCACCACAGGAAGGTTGCGTGCCCGCTTTGCCCTGGTAAAGGTTTCCAGTTCACCCAGCTTTTGGTCGAGCACCCTGGCGTAGAGAAACACCAGCGCACACAGTGCCTGATTTTGGGTGCTGGCACTGACGCGCCGACGGATTGCCAGATACTCAAGGAATGCCCTTACCTCGGTGGCGCCGGTTTGCTCGGGGGAAAGCCCCTTGCAGAAGAGGATATACCGGCAAATCCACTGTTCATAACTTTGCTCAGTACGCCAGGCATAGCCCCTGCGTCGTATCTCGCACGCGAGTCGAACCAGCAAGTCATGATGGTCAGCGCGTACCTGCTGCAGTGGTCCTTCACCTTTACGTTCTTTCAGGTAACTCAATTCTTCAGGTGAGAGCTGTCGCGCAGTGGTCGGGTGGTCAATATCAAGTTGCCTGGCAGAGGCTTTCCAAAAGTCCCAGTCGACGGATTGGCACACCGGTGTTGAGAGTAATTCGCAATAAAGAATTCGTATTGCATCAATACATTGAGAAAATTGCCAGCCTGACAGCCGATTTTGTCGGCCTAACATGTCAAGATATTCACTCACTTCCTGGCTGGTAAGCGACTTGATTTTGCGTCCGGAATGGGCCTTTATAAACGCCTCGACATGCTTTACATACCAGCGCCTCTGCTTCTCGGGAACAGAGGCTTTATGTAGACAGGCCACATAGTTATCATAAAAACGCGCAACGGCATCAGGGGTGTGGGTGAGAAACTCAGACATACAGCCCTTCCTTGATCAATGAGAGGGCATCCTGAGCGGACTTTGATATGCTGGTGATCATGCTATGCCGCGTTGGCTCTTCCCACAATAGTGCT
>DAOVVG010000250.1 GCA_030632175.1 Gammaproteobacteria bacterium | reverse complement strand
GGCGATGGTCTTTCCAGGCTGAATGGAAACCTCACCGCTGTCCGGCTTAATCTCGCCGCGTATCAGGCGGAACAGCGTGGATTTACCGCAGCCGTTCTTGCCGACCAGGCCGATACGCTGGTTGGAATACGCCAGTAGACTCACATTCTGGAACAGCGGGATACCGCCTTGCAGGTAAGAAAGATTCTGGATATTGAGCATGGGCGGGATAATAGCAGACCGCTAAAAGTGACCGTAATAAAGGGCCGGATACATTTTCTGAAAATAATCAAAAAATGTATCCGGCCCTTTATTACCTGGCAACACCAGATAAGTCGAGTCTGACTCTATTTAATCCTACTCGAACATTATCAGCAATTGTTTCCTGAATTGCCGGAGTTGGCGTACAAGATAGTGAGGATCATCGAGTGCCCGTGACAGAAGCAAGCCGCCTTCGAAGAGTGCCGCCAGTGTTTCCGTGAGGTCGCGGCCAGTCAAGTCTGGTTGCCTGGGTTCACGGGCGTCCACCAGCCTTTCGAATATGCCTGCGTACAAATCCATCCAGACACCAAGGCGTTGTTTGATGTAATCACGCATCGCGGGGTCGAAGCGATCGCTTTCGTAGGTGAAGGATGCAAACAGGCAGCCAGCCAATGGTGTATCCAGGGTGAGTAACCACTCCTCGAACAGCTTGATGAATATGACTGCCTCCTGCAGCGGGTCCTCTGCCAGAACTTGTGAGCGCGCGGAAAACTCGCGAACCAGGTCGTCGTCCCTGTCGGCCCATCGTTCCAGTACCGCATGGGCGAGGGCTTCCTTGTTCTTAAAATGGTGAAAGAAGGCGCCCTTGCTCATGCCGGCCAGTTTCATGACGTCATTCAGAGATGTGCCACTGAACCCCTGGCGGAACAGCAGGCCCTCGGCCGTTTCCATAATGAATTCGCGGGTATCACGGGGGCTGTCTGTCAGGGTGTCTTGTGGCATACCGTTCGGCTAATATGAATGTAAATGATCATACTTTATAAGCTGTATAATATCTAAACACACACATATTAGCAAAACTATCAATGAGTTATTGATATCAATATCTTTTATTTTACAAAAGACCGACCGGTTGGTATATTATCCCTGTATTGGCCAATAAGGCCTATTTTCATCCACGGGGGAGATCACCATGTTTCGAATAGCCGCTTTCATTTATGGCGTAAGTACTTACGCTGTAATGTTCCTGACCTTTCTGTATTTATTCGGGTTTCTTGCCAACCTGCTTGTCCCCAAGGGCATCGATACCGGCACTGTGACGCCGGTGGTATCTGCCCTGGCTATAAACGTCTTCCTGATCGCCCTGTTTGGCATTCCACACAGCGTCATGGCCCGCCCTGGTTTCAAGGAATGGTGGACCCGGATCGTTCCCAAGCCGATTGAGCGCAGTACCTACGTGCTGGTGTCGACGGTGCTGATGATAGTCATGTTCTGGTTATGGCAACCCATGCCACAACTGATCTGGCACGCCGAGTCTGACTGGGCACAAGTCGTACTGTGGGGATTGTTCGTCCTCGGGATTTTTGTGCTGTTCGCGTCGACGTTTATCATTAACCACTTTGATCTGTTTGGCCTCCGGCAGGTATTCCTGAACCTGAAGAAGAAGCCGTATACCTACCTGGGTTTCAAGGTGACCTACTTCTACAAGTTCGTCAGGCATCCGCTCTACGTGGGATGGCTGCTTATATTCTGGGCTACACCCGCCATGTCACTGGGGCACATTGTATTCGCGATTGGAATGAGCGCCTATATCCTGATTGCAGTGCGATACGAAGAGCGTGACCTGGAACGTTACCATGGCGCGACATATACCAACTACAAACGCCGGGTTCCCATGCTGGTGCCTCAAATCGGCAAAGTTCATGAGACCGTGACCGAGCGTCCTCTCGAACCGGCCAGCTAAATGAATAAAGGGCGTCAGGGCACAATTAATTCCAACCCTGGAAGATAATGTGTTCTGGCACCCTTTATCGAATCAGAACCGCATAACCAATAGCAGCAATAATCAGCTGGACAAAAGCGAACCCCCAGAAATAAAGCATGAAACGCAGCACTTTAATCTGCCGTGGTTGATCCGGCGCAGCTTTACGAGCTTCCCAGACTGCACCAGCAACAGACAGTAAAAATATAGTGATGCCAATTGCGGTAAATATCATAATAAATAAAAATTAACCTAGTCGCCCAGCAAATCGAGTCTGACCCCAATAAATTTATTATTCCACCCCTCTCCCTCTGGGAGAGGGCTGGGGAGAGGGGGTAAAAATCAGGCCTCTAAAGAATTCTAATTGCCCTGCGGCAAATGACCAACCTTCACCAGTATCAATGTTTCCTGTTCTACAAACGGATGGTGCTGGCTAAGATGTGGACTACGTATCCAGCTGTGTTTCGGATATTTTCCATACTCATCACAGAACTCGCCCTTGAGCACCAGTATCTCTTCGCCGCCCCGGTGAGTGTGCGGCTGAAACACTTCGTTTTCGGGCCAATAGACTAATGCAGTACTTTCGTCTCCAAAGGCATGTAATGACAACACCATCAGGTTACCGATACCCTGCCGCCACTCCCGTTGTTCTTCTGTGATTACAACCTGTTCATTGTCATCCGGATGGAACTGATCAAGTTTTACAAACAGTGCGCAGCCCTCCCGGGTAAACGGTTTATGTTTTGAACCGGGTGGGTTGCGGATATAGGTACCGGCAGGATAATCACCCTCTTCATCAGAGAACACGCCTTCGAGCACAAAGATTTCCTCGCCCATAGGGTGTTCATGTGGCGGAAAGGATGAACCGGGCGCAAAGGTGACCAAACTGGTGGTATGACCGGATTCCAACTGCTCCCTTTCCAGCGGTATCCTGGAAACGCCATCGGCCGGACTCGTGACCCACTGGTGTTGATCCGGCAAGACAACGACTTGCGCACTCAGATCCATATTCAACTGAGTGAAGTCACGCTGCTTTAATTCTTTGTCCATGCAGAGATAATAGATTCTGTTTGCTAGGTTGTCTGCTCTGTGTAAATCAATCGAGTCTGACCCCATTGATTTTTGGCCCGGAAGCGGCGCACGTAGTCCTCGAGATGTGCGATCTTTTCCTGCTGTTTGTTGAATGCCTGGTGTTGCGCATCGAACCATTCCGCATCGTGCTTGTCACGCGCCAGCGTTTTCTCCAGTAGACGCAGCTCGGCATCGCCATCGAGCACGAACTCCAGCGCGGGTTGATCAGAGTTGGCGATCTCCTGTTCAACGTAGGCGATGGTCTTGCCAGGCTGAATGGAAACCTCGCCGCTATCCGGCTTGATCTCGCCGCGTATCAGGCGGAACAGCGTGGATTTACCGCAGCCATTCTTGCCGACCAGGCCAATGCGCTGGTTGGAATACGCCAGCAGACTCACATTCTGGAACAGCGGGATGCCACCTTGCAGGTATGAATGATTCTGGATATTGAGCATGGGCGGGATAATAGCAGACCGATAAAGGCAGCCATAAAAAGGGCGGGAAACGTTTTGTGGGACGTAAAATCAATCGAGCCTGACCCCATTGATCCCTCCGGACCTTTGGCGTAATCAAAAAACAGACGCACTCAACTCATGCACTGCCGTCAGCATCTCCGCATCATCCGTCAACGCCTCGGCAATACAGGTACGGCAGGCGACCACCGGTGACACCCCATCAGTCATCAACTTCGCCGCATGCACCAGTAAACGGGTACTCGCGCCCTCTTCCAGTCCACTGCCCTTCAGGTTACGTGTCATGTGCGCAAACTTGACCAGTTGCTCCGCCTGCGCCGCATCAATGCCCGTCTCGTTCATAACAATCTTCGCTTCGAGTGTCGCGTTTGGATAATCAAATTCCAGGGCGACGAAACGCTGCCGGGTGCTTTGCTTGAGATCCTTCAGCACGCTCTGGTAGCCGGGGTTGTAGGAGATCGCCATGCAGAACTCGGGGCCGGCCTCGATAACCTCGCCGAGTTTTTCCATGGGTAGTACGCGACGATCATC
>DAOVVG010000049.1 GCA_030632175.1 Gammaproteobacteria bacterium | reverse complement strand
TTCAACCGCGGCTGCGCCGACAGGGAAGGCCGGCGCAGCCCGCAGATAACTACCGGTCACAACAGGTTTCAGATTACGGGGTGCGGGATTAAAAAATACCGTGATCCAAAGACCACGCAGACAGGTAAAACCGACAGGCTAGCCGGCCTCTTCCTCTTCCTCTTCCTCTTCCTCTTCAACCAGCTCATCATAGCCAAGCAGATGCAGCACCTGTTCCCTGGCAGCCATACCGTCCTCGTAGCCAAGCTCCATAAGTTCCTTGCAATAGGGCGCATCAAACATCAGGTAACTCATTAACGGACGGCCTTCGCGCGTCAGCGCACCGATCCCCTTGAGCAGCACACGCACCGAACGCGGAAAATTGTCAACATAGCGTGCCACGATTTCCCGGATATCACGACTGGGGGAAATCACCAGGTAGTCGATCTGGCGCAATGAGGTGTCTTTGTAAACCACATGCTTGTCTTTTGTTTCTGTAATCGTGTGGTTTATGCGTCGCATGCGCTCGATATCCGCATCCAGACTGTCCATGAACAAGGTATCGAATATATAACCCGAGATCTGGCCAAAAGTCGGAAACGGCGTTTTCCGGTCATCCTTATCCGGTGTATCCGGTCGCGGGTTCCTGACGCCAATAATTAACAGGCGGTTCGCACCCAGGTGCAACGCCGGACTGAGCGGTGCGGTCTGACGCATGGAACCGTCACCGAAATATTCATTGCGCAACTTGACGGCAGGAAACAGCACCGGAATCGCCGATGACGCCATCAGGTGATTCAGCGTCAATTCGGTTGGCTGGCCGACACGGCGCGTACGCTTCCACGGCTTCAGTCCTTCCCTGCCCTGATAGTAGGTAACAGACAGCCCGCTGGTGTAGCCCGATGCCGTAATGGAAACAGCATCCAGGTCACCGGAATCGATCGCCTGCTGGATCCGTGCGAAGCGGATATGACTTTCCAGCAGGCTGCGTAACGGTGAATTATCCAGTATCGAGCGCGGCTGCCCCTTGCCCAGACCACCAAGCAAAAATGTCATCGCCCAGCGAAAACCGCTCTTTATCGCCGTCCAGGCATCCGTTTTGAATACCTTGCCGACATGAAAATTTGCCCAGATACCGTAGAGCCGGTCTACACCCTCTTGAAAGCGGTTTGCGCTGCTCGATAGCAGCACCGCATTGAGTGCACCCGAAGAGGTTCCGCAAATAACCGGGAAAGGATTAGGCGCATCCTCCGGCAGCATATCGCTAATCGCCTTCAGCACGCCGGCCTGATAGGCATTGCGCGCCCCACCTCCCGGCAGGATCAGGCCAGTGACCGGTTTTTCCTTTTTCTTTTTGAACGACAGCCAGTACATCTTGCGATTCACCGTTGCAGTAAGAAGACAAAAACAAGAACCGGAACAGTCATTATTCAGGTTCTCCCCCCGTTATCGGCCAGCCAGTCAATATATACAACATTCAGCAAGGCATGTGAAACCCGGTGATTTTTACCGCCCTGTTCTCTCCCGCAGGCTTTATCGAAGTCCATTGATATGGATCAATACCCGACAGCCCGCTTACCAGTACCCTTAATTTAGGCATATTGCAGCCGGAGGGCATTGGCAATGACTACAGGAAAACTCTGTAAACGCGATGTAATCACCATCCACCGGGATGCCACTATCCGGGAGGCGGCCCGATTGATGAGAAAACACCACGTAGGCTGCCTGGTTATAACGGAAGCAAAGGCCGGCAGAACAGAGCCTGTCGGCATTCTGACTGACCGTGACATCGTGATGGAAGTCATTGCAGAAGATATCAACCTCAATGAAGTCAGCGTGGGCGACATCATGAGCTACGCCCTGCTGAAAGTGCGCGAATGTGACAGTATTATCGAGACGGCACAACGTATGCGCGCCCGTGGCGTGCGGCGGGTTCCGGTTGTCAACGACGAAGGCGAACTTATCGGCATTATTGCGCTCGATGATATTCTTGAGTTACTGAGCGAAGAGCTTTCAATGCTCGCGAAGCTGACCTCACGCGAAGCCGAGCAGGAACAAAAGAAACGCGCATAAAATCAACTGTGAATTATTTCGCGGGCAGGCGCACTACATACCACAAGCTGCATTTGCCGGAGCAGCATTACTGGCGGCTCTGCAACCCGGTAATTCAACTACACTGACGGTATGGAAGTCACCCACAAAGGCACGGCACTCGAAGCCGGCGTAGCAGCAACCCGTTACTGGCATACCCTCGATGACGGACGTGTGATGTGTGATGTATGTCCACGCGCATGCAAGCTGCATGAAGGACAACAAGGCCTGTGTTTTGTACGCGCCAACCGGGACGGGAAAATTGTACTGACCAGTTACGGCCGCTCAAGCGGCTACTGTGTCGACCCTATCGAAAAAAAGCCGCTGAATCATTTCCTGCCGGGCACCCCGGTACTGTCTTTTGGCACAGCCGGCTGCAACCTTGCCTGCAAGTTCTGCCAGAACTGGGACATCAGCAAGTCACGCGAGTACGACACCCTGGCAGACAGTGCCTCACCGGAAACCATCGCTACGGTTGCGGCCCGGCTGAACTGTCGCAGCATTGCCTTTACCTATAACGACCCGGTCATCTTCATGGAATACGCCATGGATACGGCTGTTGCCTGTCGCGCACACAATATCAAAACGGTCGCGGTGACTGCCGGTTATATCTGCGACGAGCCACGACGGGAGTTTTTCAGCTATATCGATGCCGCCAACATAGACCTGAAGGCGTTTTCAGAAAAGTTCTACTGGAAGATCACCGGGGCGCACTTGCAGCCGGTGCTGGAGACGCTGGTGTATCTAAAACAGGAAACCGATGTCTGGTTTGAATTAACCACCCTGCTAATCCCCGGCGAGAACGATTCCGAAGCGGAACTGGAAGCCATGACGCAATGGGTAGTGGAAAATCTCGGACCGGATATCCCCATGCACTTTACTGCATTTCACCCGGACTGGAAGATGCAGGACACGCCGGCCACGCCGCCGGAAACGCTGACACTGGCCCGCGCTATAGCGCTGAAAAACGGTGTGCATTACGCCTACACCGGCAATGTCATTGACAAGGCAGGAAGCAGCACCTACTGCCACGCCTGCGGCGGCATTCTGATCGGGCGTCTGCAATATACGCTGTCAGAATGGAATCTGGATGCCAATGGCTGCTGCCGCCACTGTGGCAGTCACTGCAGCGGTGTGTTTGACAGTGAGCCGGGC
The DNA here is from genome assembly GCA_030632175.1 of Gammaproteobacteria bacterium. GTDB lineage: Bacteria > Pseudomonadota > Gammaproteobacteria > UBA9214 > UBA9214 > UBA9214. Next base: position 8,895 of record DAOVVG010000049.1, on the reverse strand, counting down.
AGCTGGGGGGCGCGCCGCCTGCCCGTCAGACTGGAGGACATCGCCCCGCCAGCCTGACGTCAGATCAAACTGTCAGGGCTGTGGTGGTGCCGACGGTGCAACCGGCCGTGGCGCCTGTCGCGCCCATGGCGGCATGGGTGGCCGGCCTCCACCACGACGCAGGTTGGGTTGTCCCCCTGCAGGCGCACCAAAAACCTCCTCCTGATGCGCCTGCATATACGCCATTTTCTCCTGCGGCGTCATATCCGCCATGGCGGTACGCATTGCTGCCATTTTCTTGCGGCGCTCATCGGCCTGCTTGCGCAACTCTTCATGCCGGTTCGCAACTTCCACCTTCTGTTCCAGCATGCGCTGCATGATCTTGTCCTGGTTTTCGACCAGATAGTTGTGCTGGTCTTCCGCCCAATTGCGCATCAGCTCCTGCTGTTTTTCGACCTGCGCCAGTTTTTTCTCACGCTCTCTCAGGAAAGTTTCCATACGCGCTTCCTGAAGCTTCTGCCGGGCCTCGTGCCACTTGGTCGCCAGCGCCTCACGTTCTTCCTGCTGTTTTTTATAATAGGCCTGCTGCTCTTCATGAAACTTCTTCATTGCCAGCTGTCGTTCAGACAGCTGTTGCTGCCGGGCAGCAACCTGTGGTGGTGGCGTCGGCCGCAGGGACTCGTGCTGCGCAACAGCCTCCTCGTGACGCTCCTCGGCCTGTGAACGCTGCTTGTCAAAAGACTCGCGATATGCCCGGATACGTTCTTCCGTGGCACTGGGCGAAGTCTCTTCTGATGAGGCGGCCGCTGCCTGGCCCTCATCTCCATGTACTGGTGAAAACATCAGCATGGAAGAAGCAAAGGCAAACATAATTAACCTGAATGACATGACTGATCTCCTTGTTAGGTTTTTAATCGAACCCCGGGAACAGACCAAGTATAGTCCAAACCCGGATTGAACACCTTGCCGTCCTGCTGCCAGGGAAAACTGTCAATGACTGGTGCCGGCAGAGTGATTAATCTTGTTAAAAACATTATATTTTCCGGAAGGTTTGCGCATGGGAATACGTTTGACCTCCTCCAGCGAGGCCGCATCATAGACCACCAGCGCACCATCCATCTCCCACAGGCTAACCAGCGCGTAACGCCCGTCACGGGTAAATTCAACATGCGCCGATGTCTGGCCCGGCTCCGGACGCAGCGTCTTCACCAGCTTCAGTGTCTGTTTATCAAACACGTGCATGGCGTCTTTATCCGGACCAAAAAAGACATCGGTCCAGGCATAAGGCGTGTTCTCATGGCTGCGCATAAAGAAACCCGGCCCCAGCGTCCTGATTTCCCTGACCACCTGCCAGGTTTGCATATCAATCACCGTGACCATGCTTTCCTTGAGGTTCGGTGTCGCCATCACCGGTCGACCCTGATACTCCCAGGTAATGCCCGAGCCAAGATGTGGCATCCCTTGCAGTGGCAAATCAGCCACGCGCCTGCCACTGTCAAGGTCGATCACCTGGCCGCTGTTCTGCGCGCGATCAGCACCGATCAACAAGCGATAACCCTGGTCAAAAAAGAAATCATCAAGCACCTGTTCCAGCGCTACCCTGCGAACCGGATAATCAGGTTCGTCATACCGAATCTCCCATACCTCGGGGACATCCTTCAGGGCTGCCACAAAAGTGCCACGGGGAGCAGCCTGGTAAACCGCACTGACACGGGAAGATTTTCCGGTGCCATCTGCAACCGGAATAATTTTTATTCTGCCGAGGTCAGAGGCACGCAGCAATACCAGTGTGTTTGGCAGATAGTTACCGACCAGCAAGGTCTTGCCATCGCCGGATATTGCTACGTTGCGCGTATTAATCCCGGCGCGCACCTCGGCAACGATTTTCAAATTATAAAGGTCAAATTTACTGATCCAGCCATCTCGTGACGCCAGGTAGGCATAACGTCCATCCGGTGAATACTTGATCCCGCCATGCAGCGCATAGCGCGTCGCAAAACGATACAACGGCTGCAGCCGATCACCATCCAGCACAGTGATATGGTGATCGCCGGCCTCGACCACCATAAATACATTCAGCGGGTCAGCTGCAAACACCGGCTTGTCCGGCAGGCTTCCCGTGGTATGCAACACCGTGCGAGATGCATCAATGGCGTCGCCATCCCATACCGGTTGCGTGGCCGGCATGGCATAGACAAGCTCAACCAGCTGCTGAATCTCAGTCTCATTGAGCTGCGGACCAAAGGGTGGCATCTGGGTAGCAGGCCGGCCGTTCCTGATCACCTCAGCAGCTGCTGCCTTTTTCAGCCTGCCAAGGTTCGCTGGCAGTAGCGCCGGCCCGGCTCCGCCAAGACGATGAACACCATGGCAGCTTGCGCAGTGTTCCAGGTAGAGGGAGCGGGAGGTGACACCTGTAGCGCTGAACGCGGATGTCTGCAGGGCGGCCTGCAGGGAACCATCGGCCTGTCGAATCCAGTACGAGGTATCGGCCAGCTGACCCTTGATGTAGCGGGAAACCGCCAGCTGCCTGCCCGCATCACTGTAAACGACGGCAAAGTATTCGTGACGCTTGAAGACTTCTTCTATATTTTTTTCTGACGGGGGATGCCAGGGCGTTTGAACCGGGTTGAACGTATCGTAGTAATAAGGAGTTTCACGCCAGAGCTGCTGTTCTGCGGCTGCAAGTACCATGAAACAGGAAAGTCCGAACCACAAACAGGCAGCAAACAGCTTTGCTACCACGGCATAAAGCTGTTCATGCGACCCATCGGGCGCATACTGTCACTCATGTTGCCCATTTCGTAGCGCATGGCATCACCGGTCAGTGTCATGGAACGCATGTTATGGTTCATGCCCTCCATGGAAGCATTCATACCATTCATATTGACCAGCATCGGCTCCAGATATTCCAGCGACACCATTCTTTCTGCCATATCCTCAACCGACTCGGACATATGGTAGACGCGACGGGTCATGGTGCGCACATTCTCGGAAAGGTAGATAACGCTTTCTGATATATGACTAAGGTGTTTACCCATTTCCGGGTCCATGCCACTGGCCAGGGTATGAATATCCTTGCTCAGGCTGTAGATAAGGAAGAAGCCGTAGGCTGCCAGCACCACAAACGCCAGCATGGCCGGGTAGATAACCAGTTCCCAACGACGTGCGCTCGCTTCAAAAACGTGCACAAATCTGTCCATCGCATCGCCTTCAGGAAAAATTTTCCTTGGGGAGTCCTTGCCAGACGATGTACCAGGCTGCTTGTCTATGTTTGTTATTTTCTCGTTCATGGTTACGACGCAATATAGTTAATTTTCAAGGAGCACTCATCCGCTGCAGCGGCATATCACTAACGTCCATCGTATTAATAGGCTTAATTTCTGCATCAGTCAAATAGCAGGCTGGATCCTCTGCCCAGGGGTCTCCGGTTAATTGCATTGCGCGCACCCGGGTATTTCCCCCGCAGATATCAAAATAACGGCATGTCCCGCAACGGCCTTTAATCAGCCGTGGCACGGCTTTCAGACCATGCATAATCGGATCCGAAGTATCCATCCAGATTTCTGAAAACGGCCGCTCACGCACATTTCCAAGGTTGTAATGCCACCAGAAGGTATCCGGGTGGACCATGCCAAGGTTATCAATATTGGCAATATTGACACCGGAACTGTTACCGCCCCATTGCCGCAGCTTTGCCGCAATATGTTCCGCCTTTTCAGGGAAATGCTGTTTCACCCACTGCAGCAGGTACACTCCGTCGGCATCATTATTGCCGGTAACAAACTCGAGATCATCGCCACGCTGCGCATGCAACAGCGCCGTTTCAAACAACAGGTCCATGGCATGCCGGGTAATATTCAGCTGCACGTCGCTGTCACGGTTGCGATTACCACGACCGGCATAGTTCAGGTGGGAAAGATAAAACTTGTTAACGCCCTCGTCCCCCATCAGCTGCAGCATATCGGGCAACTCGGTCGCGTTATCCTCGGTCATGGTAAAGCGCAGGCCGACCTTGATATCCCGGTCACGGCACAAACGAATACCTGCCATTGATGCGTCAAAGGCACCCTCCTTGCGGCGAAACAGATCGTGCGTTTTTTTATTGCCGTCGATACTGATGCCAACGTAGTCGTATCCAACGGCAGCAATTTCTTCAATGTTGCCTTCATCAATCAGCGTCCCGTTGGTTGACAGGCCAACATAAAACCCCATGTCCCTGGCTCGCTGCGAGATAGCAAAGATGTCCGGGCGAAGTAATGGTTCACCACCGGACAATATCAGCACCGGCACTCCGAACGCCTTCAGGTCATCCATCACCGTATACACTTCTTGCGTGTCCAACTCACCCTTGAAATCAATATCCGCCGAGATCGAGTAGCAATGTTTGCAGGTCAGGTTGCAGCGTCGAATCAGGTTCCAGATCACCACCGGGCCGGGTGGTGATCGTCGCTCAACCAGCGGTGTGGGATTCACCAGTTCCTGCATGAATTGTGAAATTCTGAACATGTGATTACCCCTGTATTCTCAAGCCGGTCTTTTTGAGTATGCGCTTGCTGTAAAGCACTTCGTGACCGCGACAATACTCACCCAACAACACCTCAATACCACTGACTTTTTCTTCAGCATCCTGTCGGCTGCGACCATGCACCATGGCAAACAGGTTATACGGCCACAACGGTAAGTGGCGCGGGCGATGGTAACAATGACTCACACAATCCAGCGCACCTACCTGCCTGCCCAGTTCACTGATGTGGTCATCGGTGATATTCCATACCGACATGCCATTAATCGTGTACCCCAGGGCGTAATGATTGGGGACCGCTGCAATACGGCGAATCATGCCGTTTTCCTGCATGGCAGCCACCCGCTGCAGTACCTCATCGGCTTCCAGTCCGAGTTGCCTGGCCAGTGCCGCATAGGGCTCGGCGACCAGCGGCAGGCCGGCCTGCGTGGCAACAATGATGCGCCGGTCGGTTGCATCCAGCGACGGGCTGGTTTGCTGTGTCTCGTTCAGTGCTCGCGGGTAACCTGTCATCACCATCCCCTACACGGCCAACTTAAGGCCGATATAAAATTCTTCCTGCTTCGGCATATCGTAGACCTGGCATCCGGTTTTCTGCTCGATCTGCCTGATAACGACCCCGGCCTGTTCCGGATGCTCCGTGGCAAGCACAAACCACATATTGAGAAGATGGTCGCGCTCATAGTTGTGCGCCACCTCGGGAAAGGCGTTGACCTCGGCAGTCACTTGTTCATAGCGGTTGACGGGTACCTGCATGGCACACAGACTCAGGGCACCACCCATGTTTTCTGCGTTAAACATCGGACCAAAGCGTGTCAGCACCTTGTCATCCAGCAGTCGCTGCAGCCGCGACAACAATTCATCCACGGACAGTCCCAGCGTAGCTGCGACATCATCAAAGGGCCGCGGACAGACAGGCAAACCTTCCTGCATGCGGTTAACAATGCTGGCATCGATGCTATCCATGAGACCTCCGCAGGTGCTTTTGCCGGCTGTCGGTTTCCACATAGTGCGCGCCACGCTGCTTGAAACTGCGGCTGCTGAACAAGACGGTATGCGGAAACTTCTCCAGCCCGTGGCAGGCAACAATCTGCTCAAGTCGCCGCAGCACGCTGTCACGCGCGCGGCCATGAATCATACAAAACAGATTATAGCCCCATGCCGGCAATCGCCGTGGACGCTGGTAACACAGGGTCACGCAGGCCTCGTCAGCCAGCAGTGCACCGATGCGCTCGACCTCGTCAGCCGGTATATCCCAGACCACCATGGCGTTGGCACGGTAACCGAGGGCCCGGTGCTTGACGACCACGCCCATCCGTTTGATCAGGCCGGCTGTCTGTAGTGTTTCCAGTCGCGTCAGGACCTCATCCTCAGTCAGACCAAGCTGCGCAGCAATCGCCGCATACGGCTTTGCCACCAGCGGCAGGCCGCCCTGTATCGCCGCAATCAGTTCACGGTCCTGTTCGTTCAACACCATAACGGGAATCCCAGGTCGATATAGAATGATCGCTCCAGCGGCAGATTGAGTACCGGCAAGCCGGTCTCCGCCTCAATCGCCTGCAGCACGCGTTGTACATGTGCCTGGTCCGGTGCCGTCACTACAAACCACAGGTTGAAGGCATGTTCACGCTCATAGTTGTGATTCACTTCCTCGTAGCGGCTGACGCAGTCGGCCACACGTTCCAGCTCGTCGTCCGGCACCGAGAGCGCCGCCAGCGTACTGGCACCGGCGCACAGTGGTGCAAACACCGGCCCAACACGACTGACAAGACCGCGTTGCTGCAGTGAATCCAGGGTACTGATCACGTCCTTTTCCGTCACACCCTGTTGTTCCGCAATCAGTGCGAAGGGTGAAGTACACAGCGGAAAGCCGCGCTGATACTCATTCAGCAGGCACTTTTCCAGCGCCGTCAGGCTGACCGGTGTCTCCAGTATGGCAAGCGGGCTTGCCGATTGTGATTCACCCGTCACCGGGGTGTGTTTCGCAGTCATTGTTACAGTCCTGTCCTGTGCGCCCTGGCAGTAAAGAAGATACCACTTGGTTTTTCAGCTTGCAGCTGTGCCACGAGTGCAAATGTCCCGGTGTCATAGACCTGTACCTGGTTGGCATCACGTACGGATAGCCAGACATTTTCACCTCGCGGCGTGAACTCCATGTGCAGCACACCTTTGCCGGGCTGCATGGAATGAATAATCTTCAGAGACTGTGTATCGATCACCTGCACGGTGTCATTCAACGGGTGTGCAAAGTTGACCCATACCTGGCGTCCATCCGGTCGCGCCACGACGAAGATGGGCTGCCCGTGTACTGCAATGCGCCCCACTTCCTTCCAGGTGCGGCTATCGACCACCAGTACCTCGTGCTGCCCCACTGCCGGGAGAAAGGCATAGCGACCGGCCATGGCCCAGCCTTCCAGGTGCGGCATCTTGTACACCGGCAACTTCTCTTTACCACGGCCGTAATCATTCAGTATGCGCTGCACACCCTCCTGAGGATTCCACAGGTCCAGCAGCGCCAGTCCATCCTCACCGAACAGGCCGGCGATATAAAAACGACCGTCCGGTGAAATCAGGGCGTCATAGGGGAGCCGGCCAATGTCACGAAACGTGTGCACATCCGGCCTGGCCGGATCAGACAGGTCAGCAATACGAATCTCTCCGGCATCATAGAGTGTGTATACAAACTGCTGCCCCGGCGCGTCCACCAGGCCCACAACCTTTGATGATTTGCCATCACCGGCAACGGCCGGCAAATCAGCAACCAGCGCCAGGGAATCCGCATCAAATACCTTTACCCCCCCCGGCGTGTAGTTGGAAACCGCTACCAGCATGCCGTCCTGTGATATGGCACCGCCAATACTGTTACCCGCCTGTACGACCCGCTTGACCAGCCGGCCGCATAACAGGTCAATTTTCGAGAGCCCGCCATCGCGGCCAAAAATATAGGCGCACCGTTCCTCACGGGACTACACGGCCGAGGCATGTGACAGGTCACCCAGCCCCTCAATCCTGAACAGACTGGTTTTCGCCGTGGTATCGAGAACCTGTACGCTGCCGGTGGCACGTTCAATGACCAGACCCATATCGCCGGTACCGCGGGTGAGACATTCAGCAGCCGTTGCCTGGTGGACGCATGCGGTTAGCAGGACAAAAAGAAATACCAACCTGTAGGAGCGGACCGTGTCCGCGATTTGTTTTCCAGGGCGACAAGAGGATCGCGGACACGGTCCGCTCCTGCAGTGTAAGAGAAAAAACATCACAACCCTTCTCCCCTGCGCATGGCTTCTACCAACCAGTGTGCTTCCTGCTCGGTCAGCAAACCGCGCCACGGCGGCATCGGTGTACCCGGCCGGCCATCCAGGACCGTATTCTCCATCAGCATGGGTGGCCGATCACGCAGGTTGCCTGGCAGTAACGGCGGTCCAAGCCCGCCCTTGCGGGTCATACCATGGCAGGAACCGCAGTCATGCTTGAGGAGATACAGCAGTTCAGCCTGTCTTGCGGTATCCAGCGCAGCCGAAACCGGCGTCAACTGGATCACCATGGCCAGGGCAAACAGCCGCTTGCTCGTTTTCCTCACACCAACCGCCTCACAAATAAGCCTATTTACCCGTCATTCTACAATGGTAATGACCGCAACCCTTGATCTATATCAACTGGGACAAAGACAAAAACCTTGATCCTGCGGAGGAAGCGTCAGGCAGTGAGGATTCACACTTTAACGGCCAACCCTGGCCATTTTCAGGATTCTGGTGAAAAACAGGCAAACCATGCAAGACAGTCACAAAATTGTGGTTCCGGTTGACCTATATCAAATACACAAGGCGGTGCGGGTTCGATAATTACGCCGCACTGTGAAATGAATCCAGCCGTAACGGGTGGCAAATCTCTGTCAGAACCAGCTGCAACCCGTTGAGCGCTAACCATGTAGAGAATGCAACTTTATCCTGATTAGAGCGCAGCACAGCAGCACTATACGCAACGCAATCATAACCGTCGGTAACAAAAGGAGTGTAATCAATGAGTATGAAACACAAAATGAAGTACGGGGCAGCAATGCTCGCCACGTGCATGGGTTTGGCTGTGTCGACGGGAGTTGGCGCTGCCAAGGAGGCGTTCAAGCCGCTTAACGAAGCAGAATTCGATCAGGCAAAAAGCATGTACTTCCAGCGCTGCGCCGGTTGTCACGGTGTATTACGCGCGGGCGCGACCGGTAAAAGTCTGGAACCCCAGCCAAACAAGGCGAAAAAGAGCAAGGGTACCCTCAAGCTGGGAACAAAACGGCTGACCAAGATCATCACAAATGGTACCGAAGGTGGCATGAACAACTTCGATGACATCTTCTCGACCGAGGAAATCAACCTGCTCGCCCGGTATATCCAGATGGAACCACC
>DAOVVG010000272.1 GCA_030632175.1 Gammaproteobacteria bacterium | reverse complement strand
TCCAGCAGAAACTGAAGGCAAAAATGCTGTTCAGGTTACGAACCAGCTACGTTGCAATGTGATACAACTTCCTGCCACACGCAGATGCAACTCGTAACCTATAGTTAAATGGCGGAGAGGAAGGGATTCGAACCCTTGTGGGGATTGCTCCCCCAACCGATTTCGAGTCGGTGCCGTTATGACCGCTTCGGTACCTCTCCAGTGGTAAAAATGACTCGGAACTTGGTTAATCCGCCGATCATTACGCTATAATTACCCTACAACAACTCAGGGTTATAAAATAACACCTTCGTCCATGTTTAGCAGCAGATCTGGATCTTTCGGAGCAGGATTCCAGCCGGTCATTATGGCTGTGCATTCTATCGCATGCAGACTGCTCACTGCTATGGTGCGTTTTGCCCTCCCCGGCCTCTTCTGCCTGCTGCTGGCAGCCTGCGGAAGGCAACCCAATATTCTTGAACAGGTGAAAGCGCACAATGAACTGATTGTTATCACCCGCAACAGCCCAACGACCTATTATGAAGGTTCGGATGGCCCCACCGGTTTTGAATACGAGCTTGCAAAACGTTTCTCTGAATATATCGGTGTGGAATTACGCGTGGTGGTACCATCCAACTTCAGCGATATCCTGCCACTGACAGCGCTGGGCGATGCCAATCTTGCCGCAGCCGGTCTGACCGTCACAGAAAAACGTCAGGGAAAAGTGCGCTTCGGTCCGGTCTACCAGGAAATTACGCCCCAGCTCGTCTATCGCAGCGGCTCAACAAGACCAAAATCACTGGCCGACCTCAACGGCCTGCTGGAAGTCGTTGCAGGCAGCAGCCACGAAGAACAACTGGAAGAACTGCAACAGGAGTTTCCCGACCTGAGCTGGCAAACAAACCCGGAACTGGACAGTGATGATTTACTGATCCTGGTCTGGCAGCAACTGATTGAATACACCATTGCCGATTCCAACGAGCTGTCTGTCAACCGGCATATTTACCCGGAGCTGAAACCGGCCTTTGATATCAGTGCGCCGGAACCGCTGGCATGGGCCTTCCCACTCAGTGATGATGACAGTCTGTTTAATGCCGCCGGGGACTTTTTTAAAGCGATAAAGGAAGACGGCACACTGGACCGACTCATCGACCGCTACTATGGCCACATCAGTGATTTTGACTACGTCGGCACCCGCCGCTACCAGGCACACATCGAGCAGCGACTGCCGCAATACCGGGATATCTTTATAAAAGCCGCCAACGAAATCGACATGGACTGGCGGCTGCTGGCGGCTATCGGTTACCAGGAGTCACACTGGGATCCGGAGGCTGTTTCACCGACCGGTGTACGCGGCATCATGATGCTGACCAGGGCTGCCGCCAAGGACATGGATATAGAAGACCGCAATGATCCTGTACAAAGTATACGTGGCGGCGCACGCTATCTTGCCAGGATGCTGCAACGCATACCCGAGCGTGTACCGGAACCCGACCGTACCTGGCTGGCACTGGCAGCCTACAATGTCGGACACGGGCACCTCGAAGATGCCCGCATTCTCACACAGAAAAACAAGGGTGACTTTGACCGCTGGGTAGACGTCAAGGAAAACCTGCCGCTGCTAAGCCAGAAAAAGTGGTTCCAGCAAACCCGTTATGGCTACGCCCGGGGACGGGAACCGGTGCGTTATGTTGACAACATTCGCACCTATTACGACATACTCGTGTGGCTGACGGAAAAGAAACCGGAAGGCCAGGAAGCAATCCAGCTGCCACCACAATTTGATTCCCCGGCATTGTAGAACACCGCAATACAGCTCTGTTACAACAACTGTTGCGTCAGCCGCTACCGCCTGCCCAGCATTTCGGCTTCCATTGAAAGATATACCTGGTAGGCATTGCGCCGATTGGTTTCTTCAAAGGCGGGTAAATAATCGAAACCGGACCAGTCAATTTCCCCGTATGCCTCGCTAAACGGCACAAAATCGTTAACAGCCCCTCCCATCTTTTCCCGCAAGTACACCAGATAGCGTCGGGTTAAACTGATTGCCTCATTCGGTTTCTCGGCGACACCGCCATGACCGGGAACCAGCGCAACCAGTTGCTCCTTCTCCATGCGTTGCAGTATCTGCACCCAGTGCCTGGTGTTGGAATCACCGAGAAACGGCACACGGCCTTCAAAAATGATATCGCCGGAAAACAACACGCGGTCAGGTTCAACAAACAGGGTCAGGTCGCCATCAGAGTGCGCATTACCGACCACTGTAATCACAAATTCCACATCACCAAGGTGAAACTGCATGCCTTCGCCAAGATACTGATCCGGATAAACCAGGCGAGTGTTGTCGTTGACCCAGGGGTCCAGTGTAAAACGGCGATCGTCCAGTCTTTCGCTGGCATTGTCTGATGCCAGGTATTTCTCCGCGCCGGCGGGTGCGAGTATTTCGGCGTCCAGATCCTCGAACACCTGTAGCCCGTAGATATGATCGGCATGGTAATGACTCACAATCACGCGCACGATCGGCTCATCAGTAATCTTGCGGATTTTTTCCAGCAGCAGTTGTGACAACGCCGGCGTACCCAGCGCATCAAAAATCACCACCCCGGCACCGGTCACTATGACGCCGGCATTGGAGATAAAGCCCTCGTTATCAGTCGCAACACCTGGAACACCCTGCACAAAATACACGTGCTCGGTTACCTGCTTGAGCGCCATCTCAACGCCGGCAGGCGGGCTGTCACTGGCGAGTACAGGCCCGGCAAGCAGCAGCAGCAATAAAATAAAATGGATCGATTTGTTCATACTCACAGTATAGACAACCCTTCATAAAAACGGACAGGTCCGGCATAACATAGCCCGGACTGCGGATTGCAGCATGACACTAGCTGCGTCGTTCGCGAAAGAATGCTTTCAGTATCTCGCCACATTCATCTGCCAGCACACCGCCGGCCGACTCAACCCGGTGATTCAGCCCCGGCGTTTCAAAACCACGGCACAGGCTGCTGACGGCACCGCTTTTCGGGTCATAGGCACCGAATACCAGACGTTCGATGCGGGCATGCACCATCGCCCCCACGCACATCAGGCAGGGTTCCAGGGTGACATACAGCGTTGTATCGGCAAGCCGGTAATTGCCAAGTAACTGGCCGGCAGCACGCAGCGCCATCACTTCTGCGTGCGCCGTCGGATCATGCGCAGCAATCGGCCGGTTCCAGCCTTCAGCAAGCAATGAATCACCCTGCACCAGCACCGCACCGACCGGCACCTCGCCGGACGCCGCCGCCCGACCTGCCAGTGTCAGGGCCGTCTGCATCCAGTCTGCATCAGTCATGCGCTAGTGGAACGATGTAAAGCGGGGTTATTCCCACTCAATCGTGGCGGGCGGTTTGCCGGAGATGTCGTAGGCAACCCGGGAAATATCAGGGACCTCGTTGATGATACGACGGGAAACCAGGTCCAGAAATTCGTATGGCAGATGCGCCCAACGGGCCGTCATGAAGTCAATGGTCTCAACTGCACGCAACGCGACCACGTGTGAATAACGGCGCCCGTCACCAGTAACGCCCACCGATTT
>DAOVVG010000224.1 GCA_030632175.1 Gammaproteobacteria bacterium | reverse complement strand
CTCAGCAAATCGCAGCTTTTAAAGACCAATCTACGCAAAAGCGTTCAAATTACCCACCTGATTTAGCAAAGGTTACTGCCCCGTACAAATCTGGCGACGCATGCACAGGGTTATACACAGGCAGGAGATGCCATGGACGCCTTTACAGATGCGCCCGGGAGTCTCCCACTCAGCAAATCATTCGCCATAGCCCATTGAATAATATGATATTAATTGTATCGCCCAAAAACGATACCGCAGTACTTTAAATTTCCGCCCGCCGGCTGTTACCAGAGGCGCACACGTTATCCCCAATGTTTTCCACAGTCTTATCCACAGGGAGACTCATATATAACGATGAAAAACAACATGTTAAAAATAGCGGTCCTGCCACGCATAGGCCTTGGCACCGGAGCTGTGGTAGGATGGAATTGCTCAATCTAACAACAACAAGTTCGTGATACACACGACAGAACAGGAGAACACCATGAGCGCATCATCCACCCGCCCGACGTTTGATTTCGATGCCTGGGTAACACTCGCCCGACAAGACCCGCAAGCTTTTGAAGAGAAACGTAAATGCATCATTGAAGATGCCATCCAGGGCGCTCCGGCACACAAGCAACAGCGCCTGCGTTGCCTGCAGTGGAAGCTGGACAAGATCAGGGAAACCTCACGCACCCCGATGATCGCCTGCCTGCAGATTAACCGCCTGCTGTGGGAAAATGTCACCGGCGAGCATGGCCTGCTAAACAGCCTGCAGCTGCTGCAGGCCGATCAACCCGTACGCCGCAGCCGACGCACAAAGGCAGAAGTCATCACGCTGCACAGCTAGCTTGCCGCAAACCGGCGAATCACGTATTATCTGCGGCCTTTTCACGGTGGCAGTTGTGCCGGCCGTGATAACAGGAACCACACGATTGAGGCAGTTATGAAACCTGAAATACATCCGGCATACGAGGACACCAAGGTCACCTGCAGTTGCGGCGCAACCTTCGAAACACGCTCGACAGTGGGCAAGGATCTGACAATCGAAGTCTGCTCACAGTGCCACCCGTTCTATACGGGCAAGCAGAAGATGGTCGACACCGGTGGCCGCGTTGACAAATTCCGCAAGCGTTACGGAAATTAATACTGCCAGCTTGCAGACCGAAATAACCAGCAGAGGGGCGGCCAATTTGGTCGCCCCTTTTGCGTTTTGGCTACAATGCGACAGACAACTCTCGTCATGATGACATCATCACCAAAACCGTAACAACCGTACCATGCACACCAGACGCCACACTTGCCTGCCCCTGACAATCCTGTTGCTGCTCGCCACCGGACTGCTGCTGACGGCCTGCGCCACTAACCCGGTGACCGGCAACAGTGACTTCGTGCTGATGTCCGAACAGGATGAAATCAGACTGGGGCAGAAATACAGCGCCGAGATCCAGCAGGAGATGCCCGCCTACAGAAATCCCGCGCTGGAGGAAATGGTGCAGCGCATTGGCAAGCAGCTGGCTGCACACAGCCACCGCCCCGGTCTTGATTACCAGTTCACCATCGTCGACAGTACCTCTGTGAACGCCTTCGCGTTGCCGGGCGGCTACATTTACATAACCCGCGGCATGCTCGCCTACCTGAACTCCGAGGCCGAACTGGCAGCCGTCCTCGGCCACGAGATCGGGCATGTAACAGCACGCCACAGTGTTCGCCAGCAAAGTACCGCTACCGTTACCGACATACTGGGTATAGTGGTTGCAGCATCCACCGGTATAAACGGGGCTGACACTCTGACCGATATGGCGGGCACAGCCATTGTGCGCGGTTACGGACGCGAGCATGAACTGGAAGCCGACAGGCTGGGCGCAGAATATCTGGCAAAAAGCGGCTATGACCCCGATGCCATGCTGGAAGTTGTCGGCATTCTGAAAAATCAGGAAGCCTTTGAGGTTGCCGTCGCCAGAAAAGAGGGCCGCGAACCCAACGTCTATCACGGTCTGTTTTCGACCCACCCTGACAACGACGCGCGTTTCCGGGAAGTAATCAACGCCGCCAAAAAATACAAAACCGACAGCACCACCCGGGTCGGGCGTGACAGTTTCCTGCTACGTCTGGATGGCCTCACCTTTGGCGACAGCGAGCAGGAAGGCATCGTCAGGGACAACCGTTTTTACCACAAGGACCTGAACTTCTCCCTGACCTTCCCCGATAACTGGCGCATTGAGAACCAGTCCGATCGGATCATTGCCGTGCCGGCAGGTAAAGACGGACTGATACAAATGACCGTGGCAGACATTCCCGCAGGACTGTCGCCAGAACAATTCGTGAAGCAGCACATGCAGCTTGATAGCCTGCGGCATGGCAAAAAACTTAACACCGGCGGACTGAAGGGCTACACCGCTGTCGCCAATGGCAGCACACCGTTCGGGACACGCCGTGTACGCTATGCGGTCGTCTACCGGAACAACAGCGCCTATATCTTTGCCGGCACGGCAGCCGGCCGGAACAACCAGCAGGCTTATGATGCCGCCACCCTGGCAACCGCAAAGAGCCTTCACTCCCTCACTGCCGCGGAAAAAAAACTCGCCACCGAAAAGAAGCTGGATATTATTCGCGCCACCAGTGGCATGACATACTCCGGGCTGGCACGGCGCTCCCCCATCAACGACCATCCTGAAGAGCAGCTGCGGCTGTTGAATGACCAGTATCCAACAGGAGAACCTGAGCCATCAAGAATACTGAAGATCGTTCGCTGAAAAACCGGCCTCTTTGTGCAGACACCCCATCTATGGGATTATTAGCCGCAACCAGCCCTTCAAGGACAACTGAATGAACAAGATCAGCATTATCGGCGCCGGACGTGTTGGCGAAACTGCCGCCTACATCATTGCCCAGCAGGAGATGTGCAGCGAAGTCGTATTGCTGGATATCAGAGAAGGTGCTGCAGCCGGCGCCGCGCTCGATATCAGCCAGTCAGCATCCTACTTTGGCTTTGATACCCGCGTCACCGGCGGCACCGACCCGGCATTGCTGAAGGATTCGGAACTGGTTGTTATCACCGCCGGGTCCCCACGCAAACCCGGTATGTCACGCAGCGACGTGCTCGACATTAATCGGGCAGTCATCGACACCCTTGTTGATGATGTCCTTAAATACGCACCTGATTCCCTGCTGCTACTGGTCACCAATCCGGTTGATGTCCTGACCTGGCATGCCTGGAAACGCACCGGTTGGGAGCGCGGGCGTATCTTTGGCCAGGCGGGTGTACTGGATGCCTCACGCATGGCCGCCTTCATGGCCGAGGAAACCGGACTGTCTATCAAGGATATACATGCGCTGGTCATTGGTGGCCATGGTGATTCCATGGTCCCCCTGACACGCTTTAGCACGATCAACGGAGCACCGGCGACTGCCTTTCTGGATGCAGCCTCCATTGAACGCATTAATGAACGCACCCGGCATGGTGGCGCTGAAGTGCTGGCGCTCCGACAGATCAGCAGCGCCTACAACGGGCCGGCCGCGGCCATCGCCACCATGGTTGATGCCATCTGTTACAACCGGCGGCGCGTTCTTCCCTGTGTCTGCAACCTGGATGGCGAATACGGGCAAACCGACATAACCGGCGGAGTGCCGGCCATTATCGGCCGTAACGGTATCGAAAAGGTGGTGGAGCTACCGCTTGACGACGCTGAACGCAGTGGCTTCCAGGCATCCATCGACAGCATCCGCGCCGACCTCAAACAGCTGTAGTCGACAAACAGTCCCGCACTGCGCAAGCCTGGCAACAACGCCCTAGAACAACGAGTCCTCCGCACTGTCAGCAGCGCCTGCTGCGCCCTCTGTTGCCAGCGAATCACTGCTCATGCTGGGCACATTGGCTTCCCGAAAGGTTTCAAATATGGCGTCCGTCTGGCCGCTGCCGGCCAGCAGACCGGTTGCCGGATCAATCCGCACCGTCACCAGCCCTTCCGGCGGTTCCTGCTTTTGCTCCTTCACCCCCCGCAGTGCAACAGCCATGTAATCGATCCACATGGGCAAGGCGGCACGGCCGCCGGTTTCTCCGCGACCCAGTGGTTCGAGCTTGTCAAAGCCAACCCAGGCAATAGTCACCAGCGCATGATTAAATCCTGAGAACCAGGCATCTTTCTGATCATTGGTGGTACCGGTCTTGCCCGCCAGATCAGTCCTGCCCAGCACGCGTGCCTTGCGACCGGTACCACGCTGAATGACATCCCGCATCATCGAGGTCATCAACCAGACATTCTGTGGTGTCAGCACCTGCGGCGCCAGATTGATCGGCTCTTCAGCCAGCGTATTAATGGACTCGATCACCGGTGGACACTGTGGACAGGCTATTGCAGGATTTGCGGCAAAGATCTCCTCGCCGGCCGCATCATAAATGGCATGAATAAAATACGGCTCAATCCGGTAGCCGCCGTTGGCAAGTACCGCGTAAGCTTTTGCCATCTGCATGGGCGTCACTGTGGCACTGCCCAGCGCCAACGTTAGATCTTTTGGCAATTGCGCAGCCGTAAAGCCGAAGCGTTCTGCATAGTCTGCTGCATAGCTGGCACCAATGGCACGCAGGAT
>DAOVVG010000307.1 GCA_030632175.1 Gammaproteobacteria bacterium | reverse complement strand
CGCGGTACTTGGCCTGATAGCCTTGTTTAAACGATTGCCGTTAGCCACACCAGAAGGTGTCTGGCGGTTATTGCCCTACGGCATCGGCAGTGTAGCGGCGTTCTGGACGATTGAACGGGTGGTATCGTTTCTGCCTATTGCAGCGTAGCGACGGCGGCCCGTAGGGCGAGGGCGCAGCACGAGTAATCTCTCCGGGCGTGCCATATAAACAAAGGCTTACCTTTCCAGGGTAGGCCTTTTTATTTCAGGGGGATTACCGTGGGGCCTGTTGACATGAATTTCTGCACCTTGTAACCTAACGAACGTTAGGTAGTCTTTTCGTCTGTTTGCAGGAGTGTGATGTGTTAACCGGGGTTGTCATTATTGTTGTCGGATTTCTCATACCGATATCGGGTTATGCCGAGACACTGGATGATGCGTGGGAAGTGGCGCTGATTGCTGACCACAGTCTTCGGGCGGCCCACTGGAAAACTGAATCGGCCGAACAGAATTATGCGGCAGCCAGATCGCAGCGAATGCCGTCATTGACTGTTGATGGCGGCTATAACGCAAAGAACAATCCTTCTGTTGTGAATATCAGTGAACTGGGTCTCCCGGTTGGTCAGTTTCCTGCTGATGAGAAGCAAAGCCTTTCCTATGGTGCAAATATCAGCCTGCCCTTGTATACCAGTGGGAAAATCAGTCACGGTATCGATGCCGCCAACCATGGGGTAGAGGCCGAGCAATTCCATGAGGCCACTGCAATTCAGGACCTGAAGATGAATGTTGCCGCGGCGTATATTGCAGTGTTGCGCATGCGCCGTGCCTACACCACGGCAGAAAGTCATGTGGTGAGCCTGGAAGCCCATGCACGTGATACGGAGAATCTTTTTAAGCAGGGCCTTACAGACAAGAACGCTTTGCTGTCTGCCAGGGTTGCACTCGCGGATGCGAAACAAAAGGCCCTGCAGGCAAAGAATGACGTTGATATAGCAGGCGCCACCTACAACCGCCAGTTGGGCAGGGAGCTTTCCCTGGCAGTTGACCCGGAAGAAATTGAACCGGTGGGGACTGATTTTGCCTTGCCTGATTTGACCCGGCGTGCATTGATGCAACGACCGGCAGTATTAGCGCTTTCCCGTCAAGCGGAGGCATTGCGTGAGCAAGCAGCAGCCGAGCGTGCCGGAAAGGGGCCGCAGGCGAAACTCAGCGGCGGCTACAATTATGATGAAAATCGTTACCAGGTGAACGAGGGTGTCTGGTCCGTAAACCTTGGTATTGAGTGGGAACTCTTCGATGGTGGTGCAATAAACCACCGCAGTACTGCTATTGCACGCCAGGCTGATGCCCTGATGGAGACGCGCGATGATCTGCAGTCAAGGATTGAGCTGGAGGTGAGGGAGGCATGGCTTGAATTGCACGAGAGCAAGGAGCGCACGGAGGTCACCCGGCAGGCCGTCGCACAGGCTGATGAAAATCTCAAGGTGGCCAGAAACCTGTTCAAGGCAGGTATGGCCACCCATACACAGGTATTGGATGCAGAACGTCTTCGCACCACAACGTACTCGAACCATGACAATGCAACCTACGACCACGTACTGGCGGGACTGCGTCTGCGCCGCACCCTGGGGGAATTATGACGCGTCCTGTGAAGTCGAAAAACAAGGAAGACATACTTGATCTGGCGATCCCGCTGTTCGCACAATCCGGTTATACCGGTGTGTCAATGCGCGATATTGCCAGTGCGGTGGGTATCAAGGCCGCGTCGCTATATCACCATTTCCCTGACAAGCAGACACTCTATCTGCAGGCGATGGCACGTGCATTCGAGGACAAGGCACAGGGTTTTGCCACAGCGCTGACAGTAACCGGAACGCCGGAAAAGCGGCTTGCAGGGTTTGTGCAGATTTTTACGACCCTGATGTGTAAAGACCCGGAATTTCGGGCACTGTTGCAACGCGAGTTGCTGGACGGTGATGAGGTGCGGCTGAAGAAAATCGCCAGTGAGGTTTTCCGGGAACCGTTCGTCGCGATGGAGGCGCTGGCAGACGAACTGGCCCCCGGTTGTGATGCGCATATGGTCGCGATCTCAATCGCGAGTCTCATCCTCTATCACCTGGAAACGGCACCCATTCGTCGATACCTGCCGGGGGGAAAAGCCAGGCATAACAAACCCGAGGTTATATCGCGGCATGTGACAGGTCTGTTGCTGCATGGACTTAAAGGCTGCGGGAAATGAACAGAAATCTACATCCAGTTGGCTGGTGCGTGGCCGGCATCCTCAGCCTGTCATTGCTTGTCGGGTGCGGTGATTCCGATGACCATGAAGCCTTGCAAGGCTCGAACCAGTTGCCAGACAATCATCAGGGTATTCCGGTAGAGCAGTCCAGAATTCCCCGGCACTACACCTCGCCTGGCAGTGTTGTTGCCAGTCAGGAATTTATGGTGACTTCGACGATCAGTGGTTTTATACAGAAGATTGCCGTCGATGAGGGCGATCGTATCGAGGAGGGGATGCTGCTGGTAAAGATCGATCCCTCCAAGGTGAAACGGTCCATATCACAGGCTGAAGCAGCGGTTGCGGCAGCACAGGCCGAGCTGAAGGATGCCAATGATGATGTACGCAAATTCCGCACCCTGGTTGCATCGGAGTCCATTTCTGATGAGCGCCTGCGCAAGG
>DAOVVG010000136.1 GCA_030632175.1 Gammaproteobacteria bacterium | reverse complement strand
GAATAACTGGCGATGTCCTGCACCAGGTATCCACGATGTATCAACTGGCGAAACAGGCTGGTCCATTCGGCATCCGTATGGTCGCTGCCAATGCCGTAGGTACTTAGTTCGTTATGACGGAGATTCCGTATCCTTTCGTTGTCCGCCCCTCGTAAAACATCAATGACGTGCCGCATACCAAAGCGCTGTCCAACGCGGTAGACACAGGAGAGCGCCTTCTGCGCATCAACCGTCGCGTCATAACATTCAGGTGGATCAGCGCAGATATCACAATTGCCGCAGTCTTCCCCGAGTTCTTCGCCAAAATAATTCAACAACACCCGGCGCCGGCAGGTAAGTGACTCGGAAAAGGCAATCATGCTGTTGAGCTTGTGCGTCTCAATACGACGCTGCTCCTCGTTCTCGTTACCCTCCACCATGCGACGCGCCAGCACCATGTCCTGCGCCCCGAACAGCAGCAAGGTATCAGCGGGCAAGCCGTCACGCCCGGCGCGACCGGTTTCCTGGTAGTAACCCTCAATATTTCTGGGCAGGTCGTAATGAACCACAAAGCGCACGTCGGGCTTGTCGATGCCCATACCAAAAGCCACGGTCGCCACCACCACATCGATCTCATCGCGCATGAATTGCTCATGAGCCGCCTGTCGTTGCGCAGCTGGCAGGCCGGCATGGTAGGGCAGCGCGCGAAAACCCGCCGCCTGTAACTTGCCCGCAACCTCCTCCACCCGTTTTCTGCTCAGTGCATAGACAATGCCCGCCTCGCCCTGGTGTTGAGTGAGAAAAGCCTTCAACTGATCAAAAGGTTTGGCCTTCTCCAGCGCACTGTAACGAATATTGGGACGGTCAAACCCGGTGACGTGAATATCCGGGTCCCGCAGCCGCAGGCGATGAATAATATCTCCCCGGGTCTGGGGATCTGCCGTGGCCGTGAAGGCTGCCATCGGAATCCCGGGGAACCGCTCGCGCAATTGCCCCAGTTGCACATATTCAGGACGAAAATCATGCCCCCACTGGGAAACACAGTGCGCTTCATCGATTGCAAACAGGGAAATATCGATATCTTCCAGGCGCGCCTGGAAACTTGCCGACATCAGGCGTTCCGGTGCGACATACAGCAGATCAAGGTCACCGGCATGAAACTGCGCCAGCAGCTCGCGGGAGGTTTGCTCGTTCAGCGAAGAGTTGTAGCAGGCCGCGGACACCCCGTTGGCCTGCAACGCATCGACCTGGTCCTTCATCAATGAAATCAACGGAGAAACAACAATCACCGTACCGGGAAGGCACAGAGCCGGAAGCTGGTAACAGAGAGACTTGCCCCCGCCGGTCGGCATCAGGACAAAGGCATCACGCTGCGAGACTATGCCGTCGATGATCTCCTGCTGATGAGGGCGAAACTCACGGTAGCCGAAGACCGACTGGAGGATTGCTTTCGGGGTTGGGTTCACTACATCTGGCTACGGTGAGAATAAGAAGAAAACAACATTTTATGCGGGGAGGATAACCTGCCGATTCAGCGAAAATCAACCGGGAGAACTGCCGGGAGTCACCGCCTTATTCCTGATTATTCCTGTCGGGTTTTTGCGTACCTGGCAGGGTTTTTTGTCATGCTGGTGCAGCTTCTGGCTATGACAGCGTATTTATCAACCCAATCGCGGACAAGGTCCGCTCCTGCAGGGTGGCAACACAGCTAGAATTAACTGCCCCCTCTCCCTCAGGGAGAGGGCTGGGGAGAGGGTATCTAAAATGCCCGTTTCAGATTCTGCACGTTCTGTTGCATGACGCTCAGGAAGTCGCCGTCCACGGGACGGTTCCCGCACGGGTCGAATACCAGGCTGTCGACACCCAGACCGCGTAATCCCGTCACGCTTTCCGGGTTTGGATTGCCCTCCCAGACCATCCAGTTTGACGGATGCAGCTTGAGCAGCTGCCTCAGTTCCGACCATTGCGCGGCCTCGGGAGCGACGTCCGGCTCCCACATGACGCTTGTCAGGTTCAGTCCATAGCGTCGTTTGAAATACTGGTACACCGGATGCGACGCCAGTAGAGAATTGTCCGGGTCAACTGCCACGATTTCACGAACCTGACTGTCGAGAGCAAGCAGATCCTGCTCAAGTACAGAAAAATTGCGTTCGAAAACATCCTTCGCCGCCGGGCGCAGCCGTGAAAGTGCCGCTGCAATTGCCCGTGCCTGCTCCACGGCCAGCGTGAAATCCAGCCAGGTAGTAAACGCGACACCGCTATGGGAATGACCGCCTTCGCGGCCATGACTGTGCGTAACAGCCTCCTCTGCCTGGAGATAGCGATCCCTGTAACCGGCAGAAGTATCTACCAGTTTACGACGTGGCAGCGAAACGCGGCTGACCCACTTCGCATAACCGGCGCCATTCAGCAGGACAAGGTCTGCCTGCTGGAATGCGATCACCGTCCCGGCATCGGGTTGCCAGAATGCAGGGTCGATTCCGGCTGGCACTGGCAAGGTCACGTCGGCCTGCTCACCGGCAATGCGTTGTGCGAAATACTGCAGCGGATAATTGACCGTGTAGATGACAGGTTTTTCCTCTGCCATGACAAACGAGCCCATCAGCAGCAGACTGATCGCGGCAATCCAGGCAAGTGATCGATATGTCATCGTATGTTCCTGCTGATGCAACAAGCCCGGTTACCTGATAACCAGGGTGCGTACCAGCTCATCACTGTATTGATGCACCAGTAACAGTGCAATCGCACAGAGTACGCCACTGACCAGGACAATAAGGGTGATTTCTGCGGCCAGCAATCGTGCAATAGTCAGGCGACTGCCGCCTATTCTGAACACCGTTTGTATTTCCCGCTGCCGCAGTCGTATGGAAAGTGCGAACACCAGCACCAGCGCCAGTCCGGTTGCGACAGCGACCACCAGTATGACGGCATCGAGCATGTGCTTGATGCGAAAGATGTTGGCCAGCAAGCCGTCAATGACCGTCCCGGGGACCACCAGCTGGTAACCGCTGTCGCCGTCCAGATAACGACCGCGCAGAATCGTTGCTGATTTTTCATCGCGTGGCACAGTAATCACCGCGCTCAACGGGTAGTCGTCAGGTGTGCCGTGAAAGTGAAAACTGTCTATATTTCCGGGGTTAATCTCGGTATATTCAACCAGTCTGGCATTAGCGATTACATTGTCATCGGTCTGCTCGATAATGACACCGGCATCCTGTGTTCGGGTCACATCCTGATGGCCATGCACCAGCCCCTGCACCACCCAGGCAGTCTTGATATCGACAAACACCGCCAGATCATCCGGCGTATGCGAACGCGCCAGTACCCCCGCGACCTTCATGTTGAGCGGATATACGCCGGCAAGATCAAACACTGTTTCGGGTGATGACAGCAGGCTGTCCCCCGCCGTGATACCCAGCCGCTCGGCCACTTCGGCACCCACAACGCACTCACCCAGCAGCGCCAGCTGCCTGCCTGCTGTTACTGTCAGCCCGCGGAAATCAAAGTAATCGAGCGTCGTACCCACAATCGGAAAGCGCCGCGCCTTGAAACGTACATATAAGGGTATCGGTGTCGCCAGCCCGGATGCCGCCACCGCATCGACGGCCGCCATGGAGATCAGCTCCGGGACCTCGTCGTCGAAGTACAGACCATTCATCACCAGGTCCAGCGCACTGCCCGGTGCACCCAGCAGCAGCGGCGTTGATTCTGCACGTGACAGTAACTGCCGCTCACTCTCTGCCAGCAACAACTGCAGCGCCAGTGGCAACACCGCAATCAGCGTGACGCACGCCACCAGTGTGGCGGTGCGTGCCTTGCTAAAACTCAAATACTTCCAGGCGATGTAGAGGCTGTCCATCATGCCGCCCCGACCCGGAAGTCATTGAAGTCAACGACGCGGTCGAACTGCGGCAACAATTCATGGTCGTGGGTGACTGCCAGCAAGGTAGCCTCGTGCGACGCCACCGTCTCGAACAGCAGTTCAAGGATATGCCCCTTGTTGCGCGGATCAAGATTGCCGGTTGCCTCGTCAGCCAGCACCAGTTGCGGTCCCGGCAGCAGCGCGCGACAAATGGCGACGCGCTGTTTTTCACCCTGGGACAGCTGCTCCACGCCACGTTTGAGCTTGTCGCCAATGCCCAGCTGTTCGGCAAGACTCCCGGCACGGTCTCGCACCTCGGCAGTCAGTTGCAGCGCGCGCGTGATGCGGTAAGGGTGCAGGATATTGTCGAGGACATTGAGATAATCAAGCAGCTCAAAGTCCTGAAACACAAACCCGATTGTGCTGATGCGAAAATCACGCCGCGCGGCATCAGCAAGCACACTGACCTCGGTACCGGCACAGTGCACCCTGCCCTGGCGCGGCACCAGGATACCGGCGACCAGGTTCAGCAAAGTCGTCTTGCCGGAACCACTCGGCCCGATCACGGCGACCTTCTCCCGTGCCGCCATGGAAAAACCGGGAATACGCAGATGAAATCCGGCATCCGGATAGGAAAATTCGAGTGCGTCAATCTCGATCATGATGCAGTTCCACAGTTCCGCAGGATGGGTAAAGCCCGAAGGGTGTACCCATCGTGGGCAGGGTTGTTAATTGTTGATGGGTACGTCACTGCGTTCCTTTACCCATCCTACGCTACTGCACGGGTGCAGCTGCAGCACTGGCCGGATCAACCCGCTGCTCTTCGAGAATTTCGAGATCTGTAATCTTCCAGGTTTCATCCACCGCTTCAACGGTAACAATGGCATCATAACGATTACGACGGGCATGCACGTGTCCCCAGTGCCCCACCGTCCCCTGCGCCGCCCAGCGACCCTTGATGGCATAAGCCAGCGGGCGGTCATCCAGTCGCTTGGCCGTTGCTGCTTCAATCTCGACTGACTTGATCTTTGCCTGTGCCCCACCCGCCTTTTTTATGGAGAATGACTTGCGGTTCTGCAGATAGATATCCGACAACAGATCACCGCTGACGCTGAAGGCCAGCTTGTCGTAGACATCGTCCTCGTCGCGAAAATCAAATGCCCGGTAGACGTTCTTTAACAGCACCTGCAACAGATCCTGTGCCTGTTCGGGCGGCATTTCACCGGCCAGTGTTGCAGGTCGGGTGACAGTGATCCCGGCCAGTGGCCAGGCCACAACGCCCGCGACCAGCAGTACCAGGCTGCTAACCAGTGGCACGACCATAGAACCACCCTGGCGAACACGCCGTAACAGAATACCAATAACCAGCAGCAGCAAGGCACCGCAGATCAAGCTGACCCAGGGAAGCCTGATCTCGCCCAGCGACCCCGCCACCTGCACTTCCTGTACCGTTGGCAGTTTGTAGTTCTTGAGAAAATTGGTCCACTTGTGAACATTGTCATCCGGTGACAGGAACGTGGGCAGCGGACCGGCCGGGTCCGTGGCCGTCGCCGGCACCTGCTGCACCTGATCGGTGAACAGGTCCCAGCCCACCGTCACTTCCTGCGGCATGCCATCGGTCAGGTAGGTAATGATCACGCCAACAATGGCCGTGGAGATCTCCAGGCGTTCCGGTATCTCGACCAGCTGGATACCCGTCAGCGCGACCTTGACGTAATTGGTCCGGTCGAGGATCGGCTTCAGTGCCTCGCCATCAATCAGCACCGGATTGCGACTCAGCAGGAATTCACCAATGCGCTGCTTCAGCGGCTCCAGCTCATCCAGCTCGATGTACTCGTTGCCACGCAAACCGAGATCCATCCATTCCTCCAGGTCCCTGACCCGGGTCAGAATCTCATGGCGCACTTCATAGGGTTCAACATAGAGAAACGTCATCAGAGCCGACTTGTGATGACGTTTAAGATTGGGATTTTCGAATTTGGAGTACCACGGATCGTCCCAGTCAAGACTGAGCTTTGCCGGAGCGCCCAGATAACGGAAGTCGATGACGGGCACCGACTTGTGGTAGACGATAAAACCAATGGTCGCCTCGGCATGTCCCTGTGCATCACGGGGCGGCACCATCGTCAGTTCCCCGGGTTTTTCGTCAAAGGGGTAAATGATTTCTGCGTAGAGTACGCGTTTGTCAGCCGGCGCCTCGGGAACCCGCTGTCGGGTAAAGGGATTGATCATGCCGGCAAACGGTGAACGCCGGTCAACGCGTTCACGCGGTTCAATCAGCAACACCTCGGCCAACAGCTTTTCACCTGACCCGGTGATGAACTGGAAGCGCTCCTCGGCGAAGCGCCGGATACGTGCCGCCTCGTCCGGTCGATCTGCTGATGCTTGCTTCAACCAGTCATCAGGCATCAGCTCTTCAAAAACGGCCAGATCACCAACATACACCTCAAGCACCAGCTTGATGTGATCATCCATTACGTAGATTTCAGCAATGTTGGCGGCAGTTTCCGAGCCCGTCAGATTGATCCAGTCCGTACTGGCCGGGGCAGCCATGGCCAGCAGAACAAGCAGGGTAAAAGTCCGCAGAATATTTGAATAAATCATCCTGGCTAGTATACCGAATACGCAGTTAACAGAATGATTTTATGAAGCACCCCCGAAACACCCGGAAACCTTTAAACAACCAGTAACAAAAAAATGCGCCTGCAAGAATGCAGGCGCACTATGGTTACGAAGCCAGCTACTTCTTCAACTGAAACTTGAAATCTGTCCCGTGTTCCTTGTTGAAGTCCGAGTAGATCTCATCCGCAACCGCATTAAATTCTTTCGGCCATCCCGCCAGCACCGAGTCAGGTGTCTGGTATCGCTCACCGCCGGCCTCGATTTTCTTCTCCTTAAGCGGTGGCGTCGGATAGCCCTCCGGATTAACCACAGCCATCCGTGTGCGAACGCCCTCCT
>DAOVVG010000140.1 GCA_030632175.1 Gammaproteobacteria bacterium | reverse complement strand
CGTTTGATTTCCGGCGAGCACCCCGACGAACTGACCGACGATACAGTGCAGCGGGCAGGCGTGGAACTGAAATGGAGGTGGAGCACAACCTACGCCGAGCTCGAGGACCGCGATACCACGGTTGCGCCATATGAGCGATTTCTGGTGCGGGAAAACCTGACATTTCAGCCAAGCCGCAATCTCTCCTTCGGGTTTGGTGCAGAGTACAGTGAAGTGAAAGTAAAGGATACCGGCGAGATCACGGAGGGAACCCTGGTCAATGCAAACCTGACCTGGAGTATCGGCCCGAGAGGGATACTACGGGCGCGGGCCTTTGACCGCCGTGCCAACAGTTCGGTCCAGGATACGGAAAGCAAGGGGTTCATTTCCAATTATGACTGGTGGTATGGCGCCTGGCGCCCCAGTATCCGCTATGAATACATAGATGATGTCAACAAGCTTACCGATGACACCAGAAAGCGGCATATTATTTACTTCCAGATTGAGCGCTTCTTCAACTAGGGTCTGACGGGATGAAACATTATTTACATCCAGGACTGGCGCTGGCAGTCGTCATGTTGTTGCTGACTGGCTGCGCACAACAGCCGACATCCATAAAGCCGCTGCCCGACGCGGTGCCACTTGTCTGGCCGAAACCGCCGGAAACACCACGAATAAAATTTCTTTACAGCATAACAGAGCCCGGTGATATCAATATCAACAAGGGATGGTTTCAAAAGGTGCTGGACTTTATCAAAGGGGACCCGCGCGAACGCATAGGCAGCCCCTATGGTATCGGAATGGATACCGAAGGCCGGCTGTATGTCGTTGATACCTTTTACAAGGCCGTGCATGTCTTTGATACGAAGAACGCCAAACACTACCTGTTTCCGGAGAAACACATAGAGGGTTTTCTGAATCCCATCAATATTGCACTGGGTTCAAACGGGCGAATTTACATCTCCGATTCAGGCTCAAACCGGGTCCATGTGTTCACCGAACACGGCAGGAAATTTCAACAAAGCATTGGCGAGGGGCAGTTTGAGCGGCCGACAGGAATAGCGATCAACAACAATACCGCTGAGTTGCTTGTGCTGGACACGCCTGTTTCACGCCTGCTGGTCTTTGATGAACAGAGCCTGAGTATCAAACGTGTCGTCGGCAAGGAGAGCGAGGCAACAGAGGGATTCCATTATCCGACCAACATCACAGTGACAAAAGACGGCTGGTTATATATTACCGATTCACTCAATTACCGCATCCAGGCGCTCGGCCCGGGGCTGGTCTTTAGCAAGCGCTTTGGCGCAGCCGGGGATGGTCCCGGTTATTTCTCGCGGCCAAAAGGCATTGCGACAGACAGTGACGGTCATGTCTATGTCGTTGATGCCTTGTTTGATAACATCCAGATATTCGATAACGAGGGCCACTTGCTACTGGCCTTCGGCGGCCCGGGAAGCGACAGGGGCGAATTCTGGCTTCCGAATGCCCTGTTTATTGATGAGCATGACCGAATCTATGTGTCGGATTCACATAACAAGCGGGTGCAGGTATTTCAGTACCTGAAAGCAGAGGCACAGCAACCATGAAGGTCAATCACCTGTTTTACGCCGTGTTTGCGACAATCCTGATGTCTGTTGCAAGCCTGTCCCGGGCGGCAAGTATTGTGGATACCCGGCATAACCTTTCCATATCCGGACCCGGGTCGATAAGATCAACCACTGAAAACCGGGTCTGTATTTTCTGTCATACGCCACATAACGCCAGCAGGGATGTGCCCTATCTCTGGAACCGGGCGGATTCGACAGTCAACTACACGACCTATGCAAGTTCCACCTTGTATGCAACCGTTGGACAACCCACCGGTGCCTCCAAAATGTGCCTGAGCTGCCACGACGGTACCATTGCGCTGGGTGCCGTGCTGTCACAGCCTGCAGAGATCCCGTTTGCAGGGGGTATCCGTTTTCTCCCGGACGGACCGTCCAAACTGGGCACGGATATCTCCGACGACCACCCGGTATCCTTCCCCTATGACAGCGCCCTTGCTGCTGCCAACGGCGAGCTCGTTGAACCCTCGGCGCTGCCGCAGGAGGTCAAGCTGGATAACACAGGTATGCTGCAATGTACCGCATGCCATGATCCGCATGACGATACCTATGGCAAGTTCCTGGTGATGGAAAACAGTTTTTCCGCGTTATGCATTAGCTGCCATGACCGCACCAACTGGAATTTCAGTGCCCATGCCACTTCCCTGGCGACATGGAATGGCGCGGGCACCGACCCCTGGCCGCATACAGAATATACCAGGGTGGATGAAAACGCCTGTGAAAACTGTCACCAGCCGCATTCCGCCGGCGGCCACGCCCGCTTGCTTAATTACGCCATCGAAGAGGATAACTGCCTGGTGTGTCATGACGGTAGTGTGGCTGCGACGGATATTGAGGCGCAGCTCATAAAGCAGTACCGCCATGGCGTCCAGGACTATACTGGCATCCATGATCCCACCGAGGATTTTACAACGCTTGTGCAGTCGCATGTGGAATGCGTCGACTGTCACAACCCGCACCGCGCCAACAACGACACGGCGAGTGCGCCCGATGTGCCTGGGTCACTGCTTGGGGTGACGGGTATCAGCGCCTCTAATACTCCGGTAAAAGAATCCGCCTATCTCTACGAGGTGTGCTTCAAGTGCCATGCCGACAATAATGCATTGTCTTTCGCCGAAATCACCCGGCAGAATCCGCAGCTCAATACGCGACTGGAATTTGATACCATCAATCTGTCCTACCACCCGGTGGAGGACATCGGGCAGAATCCGGATGTGCCAAGTCTGCTATCCCCTTATACCGTAAGCAGCATTATCTACTGTACAGACTGTCACAACAGTGATGATAATCCTGCGACCCTCGGAATCGGGGCCAGCGGACCGCATGGGTCTATGAATAAATATATCCTGGAGAGCAACTACACAACGGCGGATAATACCGTAGAGAGTTCTTACGAATACGCCATGTGTTACAAGTGTCATGATCGCAGCAGTATCCTGGATGCAACTAATCCCAGCGGATTTCCGCACAGCAGTCATGTTGGCATGGGGCCGATGGGTGGGGGTAATGTGCCCTGCTCTGCCTGTCACGACCCCCATGGCGTCACCAACAACACCCATCTCATCAATTTCGACATCAATATCGTTTCGCCAAATACAGCGTTGGAGCTTGATTTTGTAGATCTGGGCACATACACGGGAAGCTGTTCGCTGAGTTGCCATGGTGTAGACCATGCCGACAAAACCTATCCGTGAGTAATCCGCGCACCTGCCTCGCGGCGCACCACAGGATCATCCATCCTGTTGGTGCCATGATCCCAAGGCACCATCACCGTAATTAAATGACCCGCGAGAACCGCCGGGTTCGGTCTGAGTCGCGCAGATAGCGATCGAACACCATGCAGATGTTGCGCACCAGCAACCGTCCGGCGGGAAGGATGGTGATGTGGCTGTTGTCCTGCACCAGCAGGCCGTCGTCCTGCATGCCCTGGAGTTCACCCCGCTCTACGTCGAAATACTGCGAAAATTTAATACCGTGCGCTGTTTCCAGTGCAGGGATGTCCAGTGTGAAGTGACATATCAACTGGGTGATGACCTCGCGACGCAGGATGTCGTCGGCGTCGAGTTCAATGCCGCGGAAGACCGGCAGCTCACCATTATCGATACGGCTGTAATAACCTTCCAGGTCTTTTTCATTCTGGCTGTAACTCTGCCCTACCTTACTGATGGAGGTTGATCCCATGGCAACCAGGTCACAATCGGAATGGGTGGAATAACCCTGGAAATTCCGGTACAGGGTCCGGCTGTGCTGGGCCAGTGCAAGTTCGTCATCGGGTCGTGCGAAATGGTCCATGCCGATGTAGATATAACCCGCATCACTCAACTGTTCGATTGTGTGTTGCAGGATATCCAGCTTCTCTGCCGGAGACGGCATATCGGCTTCGTTCATTTGCCGCTGGGTCTTGAACAGGGCCGGCAGGTGTGCGTAATTGAAGACTGACAGGCGATCAGGCGTAGCGGCAATCACCTTGTCGAGGGTCCGTGAGAAACTTCCAACACTCTGATGAGGCAGTCCGTAGATCAGATCCATGCTGACCGACTTGAAGCCCTGTTGCCGGGCCGCTTCCAGTACCGCCAGGGTCACTTCCTCGCTCTGGATGCGATTGACCGCCTTCTGAACATCCGGGTCAAAATCCTGTACCCCCATACTGAGGCGGTTGAAACCGATTTCCCTCAGCAGCTTGATCGTGTCCGCGTCGGCTTCGCGGGGATCGACTTCAATGGAGTATTCACCCAGGTCATCATCTCGCAAGTTGAAATGTTCGCCGGTTACCCGCATCAGCTCACGCATCTGATCATGGTCGATGAAGGTTGGCGTGCCACCGCCCCAGTGCAATTGTTCAACCTTCCTCTCCTTGTTGAACAAGGTACCCTGCATGGCGATCTCCTGGTGGAGATGTTCCAGGTAAGGTATGGCACGCGCACGGTTCTTGGTAATGATCTTGTTGCAGGCGCAGTAATAACAAACGGTGGCGCAGAACGGCAGGTGGAAATAGAGCGACAGCGGATGACCTGGCGGATGTTCATTGCTGTACTGCGCCCACTTGCGATACTGCTGCTCGCCAAAACCGTCATGAAACTGTACGGCAGTGGGATAGGAGGTATAGCGTGGCCCCGCCTTGTCATAACGGCGGATCAGGTCGGCATTAAAGGTCAGGGACAGATCCATGGGAGTGTACCTCTTCAACCTTTTGTATATTTACCATAGAACCACCATAGATACAGTGGGCAAATTGCTGTGTGGAATATTGCATATAGTTCTGCATGTTGCCCGGACATCAACATGCAAGGAAACTACAACGGTGAAACCATAGCGCTATCAGTCACCCTTTCTGGCCAGCATCAAACCAGGTAACGCCGCGCCATGACAGTTCATTTGTCAACGCGTTCCGCTAGTGGCTTACCGGTCGTGGGATGTCTCAGTAACTGACCGGTATTGGGGTTGACGAAGAGCTCGAATACCCGGTTTTGCGCGTCACGGGCATGGACTTCGTAGAGTTGGTGATCATAATGGATCGAATACACCTCCTCATAACCCTCCGCCTTGATTTGGCTGATGATGCCCTCCCAGGGCAGAGCTGCTCCATCCGTTTCGGCACGGGTAACTATTTTATAGCGTATCTTCCCGGTCCCGGGGTCCTTTACAAGTTCGCCGGTCTTTGGATCGAGATGGATTCCGACGTATTGCCCATCCGGACTACGGGCCTTGATGTCGTATAGACCGTGTTCGAATGCAACGTAGTACACATCAGTAAAACCCGCTGCGTCGACCTTGCTGGTGATATATTCGCTCGACAGGCCGCCTGCATCAACAAAAGTTTGAGCAGGCATGCCAACGTTACCAGTCTCAGCCCGCACGATTACAGGCGCGACTATCCCTGCAAGGATCAGTGACATTGCAACAACCATGAAAACCAAAGATCTATTTGTCACGTTCATCTCAATCTCCATATTGGATAAAAATAATCGACTGATTGAAAACCCATGGCACTATCACGGCACACCCGTGACTGTTGTACCCACAAGTGAGGCCAGGGAACTGGACGCAGCAAATTGTATATGGCATTTACTCTACTCATTGCTATCCATCCATCTGGATGTTACCTGCAACTGCAGGCCTGTCGAACAATCATCCGCACATCTGCATCAGTGGTACACATTCTACTCTCTGTCTTTCTAGCCGTACCATATAAATCGACACCCTGGTGATTTCCCAATTCAGTCATGGTTCCCTGTGCATTGTCTTGCAGACCTGCGTCTTCAACAAGACATTGGCGGACTCGCTACCTGCGGGAGACAGGCTAAGGTGAATTATTTACGCGAATTCAATAAATTGAGACAAGCACCTGGCGCTGGCATGGAAGAATCACGACTATACGGGCAAGATGCGTTCACTATAAACACTCCTTCACTCATTTTAGTTGATCTATATCAATTGTTGAGTGCGATTGGTCATGTAAACTGTTAGTCGGTATGAAGACAGTGTTGCTAATGAGTGAGTCGGGCATAGCCTCTCATGTGCACACATTTTACCAGCCACTGAGGAGAGACCTGATGAAAAAGATAATCACATATAGCGCTTTGGCGATCATGGGTTTGGGTATGGTCAATGTGGCGCAGGCAGGTGATGCCGCCGCCGGCAAGGTAAAATCAGCAATCTGCATTGCCTGTCATGGCGCTGACGGTATCGGCACCACCAACATGAATCCGAATATCGCCGGTCAGAAGGAAGCCTATCTCGCCAAGTCAATCAAGGCCTACCGCGATGGAGTACGCAATGACCCCATGATGGGGGCGATGGCAAAACCACTGAGCGATGCGGATATAGACAATCTCGCCGCCTATTTCAGCAGTCTTTAATAACGAAGGACTGCGCGCGCGTAAATCAAGAAGATTCATGCCAGCGGGGAGGCTCTCGTGGCCGCCCCTGATTGGCTGTTAATTTTTAGCGAAAAAGTGATAGCCATCGGCATTGATATTAATGTCTGGTTGAATGGCTTGCCGGAACTGATGGT
>DAOVVG010000198.1 GCA_030632175.1 Gammaproteobacteria bacterium | reverse complement strand
GCGTGCTGCCGCTGACTCAGGAAGCACTCAAGCTGCCCGGGCTGCGCTTTATGCGCGACCCGACACGCGGCGGACTGGCAACGGTCGCCCATGAACTGCAGCGCGCCACCGGCATGGGCATTACGCTCTCGCAAACAGACATCCCGGTGCGTGACCCGGTACAGTCCGTGTGTGAAATGCTCGGTTATGACCCCATGTACCTGGCATGTGAAGGCCGCGTTGTTGCCGTCATCGACCCTGGCGAGGCCAAACAGCTATTGCAGTGCTGGCGCGCTTTACCGGATGGCAAGGATGCCGCCATCATCGGCAGCGTCAACCGTTCCAACAAGCATGTGTTGCTACACACCGAGCTTGGCGGCGAACGCATACTGGAAGAACTCGAAGACGACCCGCTACCAAGAATCTGCTGACCGACACGCGGATTCGTAACCAGACCCAGTGTGGTATAACAGATATACCGTAGCAAGGCAGACCTGTTATGTCCGACACACTCCATCTTCTGACCGGTTTGGCCGGCGTCGCAGCCGACGAACGACCAGCTGCCCGGCGCTGGGGCAACCGTTTCGAATTGCCAATGATCCTGCTGGCCGTCTGGATACTCATCGAGTGGTACCTGAGAGAGAAAGGCATTTATTCTGAATTGTTTGGCCGGATCACCGACTGGGGTGTCTGGCTGTTCTTTGTGCTTGAAACGGTGACACTTACCCGCCTCGTGGAGAACAAGCTCTTTTATTTGCGCAGCAACTGGATGAACCTGCTTATTATCTGCGTTGGCCTGCCCCTGCTGTGGGGAGGTGGTACCTATGCCGCCGCTTTGCGGGCACTTAGAGTACTGCTGTTTTTACCGTTACTGCTGAATACTTCGGCTACCATGCGCAAGGTGCTGGTGCGGAATCACCTGGGTACGACTTTGCTGATTGCACTGGCATTCACCCTGATGTCAGGTCTGCTCATCGCCGGCATCGATCCGACCATCGAAAATGTCTGGCAAGGCATCTGGTGGGCCTGGGTAACGGTAGCGACGGTGGGATACGGTGACATCGTACCGCAGAGTGCAGCCGGCAAGGTGTTCGGTGCCGTGGTAATCCTGTTTGGCGTCGGCTTCTTCTCGCTGTTGACCGCCAGTTTTTCAGCCTATTTTATTTCGCGCGGCGAGGTGGAAATCGAGGAGGAAGAGATAGAGGAGATCTACCGCTTGAGGGATATCGAAAGGCGCATTGAGACTATGGAGCAAACCCTGCAGCGGATTGAGTCTCGACTGAGTGAAGACCGGAAAAAGACATGACACCCGTTTCCACCGAACGGTCTTCCGGTCTCTCGAAGCAGACGGCCACGTTGTCACGCAAGCGCGCCGCATGGCAACAAGCGCGGAAAAGCGGTTACACTTGACCCCGGGGACCCGCCAGTTTCCCAGGCCTGAATAAGGCAGGCGGTTCTGGCGGTTCCTTGACCCAGTTGACAATCAACTACACGCCGGGAGAAAAGGGTGAGTAAACTGCAGCATGCAATTAACCTGGGGCTGTTCCTGTTTGCCCTCTGGGTGCTGTTATCCGGCCATTACACGCCCCTGATGCTTCTGTTTGGCGTACTGTCTACCCTGTTCGTCGTGTTTCTCGCGACCCGTGCCGACCTGATCGACCGGGAAACACAGCCGATTCTCATAAAACTATCGGTGCTGTTCTACTGGGTTTGGCTGGGCCGTGAAATCATCAAGTCAAATATTGATGTTACCCGCCGCATTCTGAGCCCGGGTTTGCCGATCAGCCCAACTGTTTTCACTGTCCGTGCCGGTCAGAAGACCGAGCTGGGACGGGTCACCTATGCCAATTCGATCACCCTGGTGCCGGGCACGGTCACCATGGATGTCGATAAGGACGTCTTCACGGTGCATGCCTTGACGCGGGAAGCGGCAGCAGACCTCAAACGCGGTGAAATGAACCGCAGGGTGTGCAATGTGGAGATCGTTTTTTAATGTACATCGCAGTCACAATCGCAATCCTGATCGCCATTGCCCTGGGTCTGGTGCGTGCCTTTCGCGGGCCAACACTCTATGACCGTATCATGGCGGGCAACATGATCGGCACCCTGACCGTGCTGATGGTGGCCGTCCTTGGTTTTATGACCGGGCGTCCCGAGTTTCTGGACATTGCCCTGGTTTATGTCCTGATCTCGTTTGTGAGCACGATTGCCGTGCTCAGGGTCTACATCATCCGCGGAACGATGGACAGCAGTTCAACGGGGTCTGGAAAAGAATGATGGATACTGTACTGGATGTGCTGAGCTGGATTTTCCTGCTGGGGGGCGCGATCTTCCTGCTGGTCGGCGCCATTGGTGCGCTGCGGTTCCCGGATTTTTATACCCGCCTGCATGCCGTCAGCGTGTGTGACACCATGGGTGCCGGGCTGGTTCTCGTCGGCTTGATGCTGCAGGGTGGTCTGAGCCTGGTGACGGTAAAGTTGCTGCTGATGTTCTACTTTATGATGTTTACCGGCCCGACTGCCGTTCATGCATTGGCCGAGGCTGCCATGCAGTCGAAGCTGAAACCGGTCGTCGATGAGCGTGAGCCGTAAAAATGGAACACCTGGTCGACATCGTATTGCTTGGACTGTTGATGATTACCGGGTTTGCCATCGTGCGCATGCGGAGCCTGCTCGCGGCGGCCATGCTGACCAGCATCTACAGCCTGCTCTCGGCATCATTGTTCGTGGTGCTGGATGCCGTGGACGTTGCCCTGACCGAGGCCGCTATCGGCGCCGGCATTTCAACAATTCTGTTGCTGGCAACGGTTGCACTGACGACTGACGAGGAAAAAGCGCCGCGGCATACGCCGCTGCTGCCGCTGGTCGTGGTCATCGCCACCGGGGCGGCGCTGATCTACGGCACCCTGGATATGCCGCACTACGGCGACCCGGCGGCACCCATTCACCAGTACGTGGCGCCAACCTATCTCCACGATACGCCTGGTGTGATCGGCGTTCCGAATGTCGTCACCTCGGTGCTGGCCAGCTACCGTGGCTACGATACCCTGGGCGAGGTGACGGTTATTTTTACCGCCGGTGTTGGCGTGATGGTCTTGCTTGGATATCGCCTCCGCAGGTGCAATATCACGGGCCCCGGAATCAGGAATCTGATTGTCCTGCGCGTCATTGCCAAGTTGTTCTTTCCCCTGATACTGTTATTTGCGCTCTATGTGCTGTTGCATGGTGATTACGGTCCCGGTGGTGGATTCCAGGCAGGGGTGGTCTTTGCGACCGGCTTTATCCTCTATGCACTGGCCTTTGGGCTGGGCAACGCACAACGGCTCATACCACGCAAGCTGCTGCGTATTATGGTGGCGGTTGGTATGCTGATTTATGCCGCTGTCGGCATCGAGAGCATGCTGCTGGGCGGGAAATTCCTTGAATACCGTGTGCTGGCAGACGACCCGGTAACCGGTCAACGCCTGGGCATCATGCTCATTGAACTGGGTGTCGGCATTGCCGTTGCCTCTGTGGTGCTCATTATCTATTACGCGTTTGTCAGCCGCCATTGCCAGGCACCTGAGGATATGTGATGTCTGAGCTGTTGGGGCACTTCAACTACTGGATCGTCATCATCCTGATGATGACAGGATTCTACATCGTCATTGCACGACCCAACCTGATCAAGAAAATCATTGGCCTGTTTATCTTCCAGACATCGGTCTTCATTCTTTTTATCAGCATGGCAAAGATAGAGGGAGGCACTGCCCCGATTATTGAAGAAGGCATCAGCGTGTACTCCAACCCGCTGCCCCACGTGCTGATCCTCACCGCGATCGTTGTCAGCCTGGCGACCACGGCCCTCGGACTCGCACTGGTGGTTCGCATCAGGGAAGCCTACGGCACGATCAACGAAGACGATATCCACGTCCAGGACGAGGAAGACTGAGACCGTTCACGTGCTTATATCCAACCTTCCCGCGCTGCAGGTAGTTATCCCGCTGGTATCCGCCCCGGTATGCCTGCTATTGCGCAACCCCCGCCATGCCTGGGCCTGCGCTCTGACAGTCAGCTGGCTGGTTTTGGCCATCGCAGTAATGCTTGCTCAGCACGTGTATGCACAGGGGACACTGTCCTATTCCCTCGGTGCCTGGGCGATGCCATGGGGGATCGAATACCGGGTCGATATGGCCGGTGCCCTGATGATCCTTATCATTGCTGCCATCGGTGCCATAGTGATGCCATATGCCTGGCGCAGTATTCAGCATGAAATGCTCAGGAAACACGAGTCACTTTTCTACACGTGCTATCTGTTATGTCTGACCGGACTGCTGGGTATCGTGGTAACCGGTGATGTCTTCAACCTGTTCGTATTTCTGGAG
Organism: Gammaproteobacteria bacterium; assembly: GCA_030632175.1. Classification (GTDB taxonomy): domain Bacteria; phylum Pseudomonadota; class Gammaproteobacteria; order UBA9214; family UBA9214; genus UBA9214. The sequence continues at coordinate 623 of DAOVVG010000198.1, read as the reverse complement.
ATATCCTCACTGTCTTCCTATGTACTTATCAGCCTGGGTTCCACACGCCGCGCCCTGACCGCTGCCTACCAGTACCTGGTGATGGGCACCATCGGTGCCACCTTTATTCTAATCGGGGTCGGATTTCTGTACATGATGACCGGCACACTCAATATGGTGGACCTCTCACAGCGGTTGCCTGAAGTCGCGGACACACGAACCATCAGGGTCGCCTTTGCCTTTGTGACAGTTGGCGTCAGTATCAAGCTTGCGCTGTTTCCGCTGCACCTCTGGCTGCCGAACGCCTATACATTCGCCCCTTCGGCCGTATCGGCATTCATTGCCGCTACCGCGACCAAGGTCGGGGTTTACGTGCTGTTGCGGTTCTTCTTCACGGTATTCGGTATCCGCTTTTCCTTTGATGCCATGCATGTCGGTGAGATCCTCATGCTGCTGGCGGTTGCCGCCATTCTGGTGGCCTCACTGGTCGCAGTCTTCCAGGACAATGTCAAGCGGATGCTGGCCTACTCGAGCTTGGCCCAGATCGGCTACATCATCCTGGGTATCAGCCTGGCTTCCGTTGACGGTGTTAGCGCAGGCATGCTCCATCTTTTCAATCACGCCATGATAAAGGGAGCGCTGTT
>DAOVVG010000145.1 GCA_030632175.1 Gammaproteobacteria bacterium | reverse complement strand
TTGTTAGTGACAATATCCGCAGCGCCGGCAACACTGTCTGCAATATTGGAAACTTCCTGTTCAATCTCCAGCCGCAACGCATCACCTTCATTGATTTGTGGCTTGATCTTGAGTGTCAGGCCAACATCCTCACGCTGAATAGTCTGAAACGGGTTGGTCGCGCCATCCGATGCGCCGGTACTGGTGAAGGAACCCGTCACGAACGGCACATTCTCGCCAATGACAATCTCGGCTTCCTCATTGTCCAGCGTCACCAGCGTCGGTGTTGACAGGATATTGGTATTGGCATCCGATGCCAGCAGGTTCATCACGGCCAGATAGTTAAAGCTGCCGCTGGTCTTCGAGAAGCCGAGCAAGGCATTATCGATGATACTCGGGAACGACCCGCCGTCTGCCACATCTGCTGCACCATTAATGATGTCTGATACCAGGCTGCCGGAGTTGGTGAAGTTCACGACACCGACGGGGCTATTATTGGCTGAACCGCCAAACGCCCACTGCACACCCAGCTCACGAGCGGTATCCTCTGACACTTCTGCAATAACCGCTTCAACCAGTACCTGGGCACGGCGGATATCAAGCCGACTGATGACGTGTTTCAGGGTACGCATGATGTCCGGTGGCGCAGTAATCACCAGGGAGTTCGTGGCCTCATCCGCCTGTATATCAAAGGCTCCCTTGGGGGCAGCCACCTTGCCCTTGCCCTGCTGGGCTTCCTGCTGTTCAATCTTGCCGACCCCCAGCAGGGTATCGACGATGTCTGCTGCGGTGGCATAGCGCAGATAAATAACATCGGTATTGCCACCGGTATCAAGCGGCGTATCGAGGTGGGAAATAATGGCACGCATGCGCAGGCGGGAAGCACGGTCGCCACTGAGCAACACACTGTTGGTGCGTTCATCAGCGACCAGCACCTGGCCACCACCAGCTGCGGCAGCGCCCTTGGCTGCCGGTGACGCGCGCTTCAGACTGGTCAGCACCCGCACGACTTCAGCCGCAGAAGCATACTGTAGCGTAATGACCTCTATTTCGCTGTCACTGACCTGGTCAATACGCCGGATAATCGTCAGCAGCCGCTCCACGTTATTGGCGCGGTCAGAAATGATCAGCACATTGGTGGCAGGATAGGCAGCAAGGTGGCCCTGCTGGGGTACCAGCGGTCTAAGGATAGGTACCAGCTGCGCCGCAGCAACATTATCAACCTGTACCACCCGGGTAACCATTTCATCGCCACGCCCGGGAGTGCCTTCACTGGCAGTCGGGATACCATCCTGCTTGGCGTTGACATCCGGCACAATCTTGATGACCTCACCGCTGGGTACCGCCGCAAAACCATGTACCTTGAGAATAGACAGAAAGACCTGGTACACCTCGTCACTGTCCATTGGCCGTGATGAAATCACCGTGACCTTGCCTTTCACCCGCGGGTCGATAATAAAGTTCCGGTCAGTCACCTCGGCAACGGTACTGATCAGGGCGCTGATATCAGCATCCTTCAGGTTCAGTGTGACAGTTTCGGCATGCGCGGATAAGCCACACACCAGCCACATCAACAGTATCACATTGATTTTTCTAAAAATATTCATGTATTTTCCCAAAACAGGTGAGCCCATCTCTTTTGCCGGTTCATTACCTAATATACCGTTATTCAGCGACCGATTCTAAACGCCCTTGGCGACCCGGGGCGTTACTCGGGTACGCTCAGGCTCAGGACCTCTTCCTGGCCATTCCGCAGCACCGTCACACTCACCGTGTCACCACTCTGGACACTCTTCAATGCCCGCGCACTATTGGCAGCATTATCCAGCCTGATGTCATTTATCTGTATCGCCACATCACCTTCTTGCAGACCGACCTGCGCAAACAGTTCGGGATCACGCCCGGGCCCTAATTCATAACCAATCGTTATGCCTTTCTCATCTTTTTTCGGTGTTGCCTTCACCAGGTTATAAAGATCACGCGGACGCTTCCGCAAAGTCTCCCGAACAGTTCGCAACCGCTCTTCGGGGCTGCTGGATGATCGTTGTGGCGCCGACTTTTTTGGCGTCGGCTGACGTACAATCGTACTGCCTGAGTTACCGTCCTGAGGCATCTTCAGCGTCTCATAACGCCCGCTACGTTTCAGAATCACCTTGGTGGCGTGTACCTCACTGAGTTCTGCATTGCCCGGCAGCTTGTCACCCACCGAGTACTGTTCTTCCTTGCCACGCGGATCTGCAATAATGGCACGCGCATTGCCCTGGTCGTCGGAAGAAAACACACCCTTCAACACCAGCTTCAGACTTGTCTCGGGCGCATCAATCGGCGCACTGGTTTTTACCGGGGCACTCCCCTTGGCAACCACCCCCATCAAGTGCCAGCCGGGTAACTGACTGACAAACTGCCGGTCCGGACTGGCTTGTGCAGGCATGTCCTCTGGCACAACGGCCACTGCTTCAGGAGCCTCTTCCGGTGCCAGCAGATCCCAGGTGAGGTTCGCAATCAGACTGGCAATCCAGATAACCAGCAACACATTCAGCACCCTGATAAAAAGTCGGGTGTGCCTGCTTTGCAACACCCGAATCACATCAGCTTGTGGTAAAGGAAATGTTAGCACTGACCCGCTTATCGCTACTGAGACCGTTGTCGGTGATGGCCTCCGCCACCGCCCTTACCCGGAGAACGCGAATTTCTGCGGCCTCCACCTGGTCTGGGTGGTGGCCGTTGGATTCTGACAGGAGGCTTTAGTTCCACTATACAATCGTCCGGAACGGACTCCACAGGAATCTTGTGGCCAATAAACGTCTCAATCTCGGGCAGGGAATAGACATAATTTTCACAGGCGAAACTGATGGCATCCCCGTCTTTGCCAACGCGTGCCGTGCGACCGATTCGATGCACATAATCCTCGGCATCCTGCGGCAGATCATAGTTAAAAACATGACTGACATCAGGAATATGCAAGCCACGAGCTGCTACATCGGTGGCAATCAATACCGGCAATGTACCGCTCTGAAATTCCTTTAACAAACGCTGACGTTTCTTCTGCGGCACGTCTCCGGACAACACGGCACATTTGAAGCCGTTGCCTTCCAGATAGGACCAGACCCGGTCGGCATTTCGCTTGGTATTCACAAACACGATACTGCGCAATGGATCACCGCGCCTGAGCAGACCGACGAGCAAGGGGATTTTCTCTTCATTGGCCGTGTGATAGAGCGCCTGCCGTACCCGGTCAGCCGTCACCTTCTCGGGCTCGACATCGACATGCACCGGATTATTCATATGCTCGTAGGCAAGTTCCTGCACACGATGCGACAGCGTGGCTGAAAACAGCAGGCCAAGGCGCTTCTCCGGCGGCGGACAACGGTGCATAAGGTAACGAATATCCTTGATAAACCCGAGGTCAAACATCCGGTCTGCTTCGTCCAGCACAAGCGCCTGTGCCATTTTCAGGTCGTATACATGCTGCTTGAAATAGTCAATCAGACGTCCCGGCGTCCCGATCAGGATATCCACGCCGGCTGCAATCGCCTCGCGTTGCTCTTCATAACCGGTTCCGCCATAGGCCAGCCCCAGCGTCAGCCCGGTGTGACTGCCAAGGACTTTGGCATCATCGTGTATCTGGATAGCCAGTTCCCGGGTAGGTGCCAGCATCAACGCCCGGGGCTGATTCACTTTCCGCCGCTCATCGGCAGGATGAGTGAGCAAATGGTTGTATACGGCTATCAGAAATGCGGCCGTCTTGCCGGTCCCGGTCTGCGCCTGCCCGGACACATCCAGCCCCTTGAGCGCCACTGGCAGGGTTTCTGCCTGGATGGGTGTACACATGGAAAACCCTGAATCATCAATGCCTTGCATCAGGCTCTCAGGCAGAGAAAAACTCGAATAGGCGATATTTGTTAAATGCGTTTCAGACATAAGCAACTACTTCTCAGGCCACGTGGGCCAGCTAACAAGCACAAGATTTCACATTATATTTCAAACGGTTGTCAATATGCTATTGATTGTTTTGAACAGCCCGACCGGTCAAGGCCTCGTGGCAGCCCACAGATACACCCGATCAAGATGGTGGGTATGTATCCGCCACAAAAGCCTGCCGAGCCGGACACCCTGCAAAACTACCGTGGCGGGCCGATGACCTTATACATCTGTCTGTAGCGGACAACATATACAAGGATACAGTAAAATTTGCCCGGCAGACTTGTAAATTACGCTGATTTAGGCTGAAATAGGCATGTGAGTGGAGGAAATACGCTCGATAATAAATCCAGCGCCTCTTAAGCCCAGTCAAGGCCGTCCGACTCCCGAACAGAACCTCGGTATACCGCTCTGCGGATTTCCATGAATTTCATTTTAGATTCAGCGGGCACAGCCCTTGCCACTGCGTTGCAGCAAATACTTTTTTCAACAGGAGAGTTTGAATAGTGAGTGAACAGATTTTGTATGTGACTGACGACACCTTCGAAACGGAAGTAATCAATTCTTCCAACCCTGTGCTGGTAGACTACTGGGCTGAATGGTGCGGCCCTTGCAAGATGATTGCACCCATACTGGAAGAGATAGCCGGTGAGTACACAGGCAAAGTCACAATCGCCAAACTGAACATTGATGAAAACCCGCAGACACCACCCAAGTACGGTATCCGGGGAATCCCGACATTAATGCTGTTCAAGGACGGTAACGTTGAAGCTACCAAAGTCGGTGCACTTTCAAAATCACAGCTGACCGCTTTCCTGGACAGCAATATTTAATTATTTACTCAGAACACGGCTGTAACATAAAATGACGAGGATAGTTGAAAGGCACCGCATCTAGCATGTGCATCTTATATTCTAAGCTGCGCTCCCTGCCTTCAGTTGTAACTCTTTAAGAACAAGAACTTCAAATTACCCTAAACAATCTCCCCGGCCAGTTGGCCAACTCAATCCATACAATACAAATACGCAACAAAGGCCACTTATGAACCTGTCTGAACTGAAACTCAAACCCGCCGCTGAACTGGTCGAAATCGCTCAGCAAATGGGAGCTGAAGGGACCGCACGCTCCCGCAAACAAGACATCATCTTTTCCATCCTCAAGTCGCATGCCAAGAAAGGCGAGGATATTTTCGGTGGCGGCGTTCTGGAAATACTGCAGGACGGATTTGGTTTTTTACGCTCGGCAGACAGTTCCTACCTGGCCGGCCCGGATGACATTTATGTCTCTCCAAGCCAGATCAGACGTTTCAGCCTGCGTACCGGTGACACCGTAGACGGCAAGATCAGGCCACCAAAAGACAGCGAGCGCTATTTTGCCCTGCTGAAAGTCGACCAGATCAATTATGAGAAACCCGAAAACGCCAAGAACAAGGTGGCATTTGAAAACCTGACACCACTGCATCCCAATGAAAGGCTGGGCCTGGAGCGCGGCAACGGCAGCACAGAAGATATCACTGCCCGCATCATCGACCTGGTCGCCCCGATAGGCAAAGGCCAGCGCGGGTTGATTGTGTCACCACCAAAAGCCGGTAAAACGATGCTGCTGCAGAACATTGCGCAATCAATCGCTTCCAACTTCCCGGACATTTACCTGATCGTTCTGCTGATTGATGAGCGGCCCGAGGAAGTGACCGAAATGTCACGCTCGGTCAAGGGTGAAGTGGTTTCAAGCACCTTTGATGAACCGGCCAGCCGCCATGTACAGGTTGCGGAAATGGTTATTGAGAAAGCACGCCGACTGGTTGAACACAAACATGACGTCGTCATCCTGCTTGATTCCATCACCCGACTGGGACGCGCCTACAATACCGTGGTCCCCTCTTCAGGCAAGGTACTGACCGGCGGTGTCGATGCCAACGCATTGCAACGTCCAAAGCGCTTCTTTGGCGCCGCACGTAATATTGAGGAAGGTGGCAGCCTGACCATTCTGGCTACCGCGCTGGTTGATACCGGTTCACGTATGGATGATGTAATCTACGAGGAATTCAAGGGTACCGGCAACCACGAAATCCACCTTGACCGCAGAATTGCAGAAAAACGTGTCTACCCGGCGATCAATCTTAACCGTTCAGGTACCCGCCGCGAAGAACTGCTCACCGATCCGAAGGAACTGCAGAAGATGTGGATACTGCGAAAGTTACTGCACCCAATGGACGAACTCGCCGCCATGGAGTTCCTGCTCGACAAGCTGAAGTCCACCAAGAGCAACAACCAGTTCTTTGAGTCGATGAAACGCTGATTTCGTCAGGCACGGACAAATTGTGCCTGTAATATCGCGGACAAGGTCCGCTCCTGCAGGTGTATCTATTGATGTAGGAGCGGACCATGTCCGCGATTGTGTTGATTCGGCAGTAATCGCGCACGAGATACGCTCCTACACAACCAGAAATATCTTCCCTACGAATCATCCCCGAGATTACGCAACCGGTTGATACGCAGCGCCAGCGGCGGGTGTGTCGCAGACAACCAGCTGGCTTTCTCTTTGAAATTCCTGAATGGATTAACGATAAACATATGCTGGGTCGCCCGATTGGCACCCTTGAAAGGTTCCGCCGTT
>DAOVVG010000037.1 GCA_030632175.1 Gammaproteobacteria bacterium | reverse complement strand
TCGGAAACCCGCCAGAAATTTCGCAAGCGACTGCGTGAAGACACGCAGGATGACAAGGAAATCGAAATAGAGGTGTCGGCAACACCCGTTGGGGTAGAGATTATGGCACCACCCGGCATGGAGGAAATGACCAGCCAGCTACAGGGCATGTTCCAGAATATGGGTGGTAGCCATACCAGGACCCGCAAGCTGCGCATCAAGGATGCACGCAAACTGTTGCGCGATGAAGAAGCCGCCAGAATGATCAACGAGGAAGACCTCAAGCAAACGGCTCTGGAAAATGTCGAGCAAAATGGCATTGTTTTTATTGATGAAATCGACAAGGTAACGCGACGCGGCGAGTCCAGCGGACCGGACGTATCACGCGAGGGCGTACAGCGCGACCTGCTGCCACTGGTAGAAGGCAGCACCGTCTCCACCAAGCACGGCATGGTAAAAACCGACCATATCCTGTTTATCGCATCCGGCGCCTTTCACCTGTCGAAGCCATCAGACCTGATCCCGGAACTGCAGGGCCGTCTGCCTATTCGCGTGGAGCTTGATGCTCTCGGTGCCGATGAATTCAAGCGCATCCTGACAGAGACCGACGCCTCCCTGACAGAACAGTACAGCGCCCTGATGGCCACGGAAAATGTGACCCTGACCTTTGCAGACGACGGCATTGCACGGGTTGCTGAAATCGCCAGCCAGATTAACGCGCGCACCGAAAATATTGGTGCCCGCCGACTGCATACCGTACTGGAACGGTTGCTGGAGAATATTTCGTTTGAGGCAACCGACAGCGCCGGCAGCACGCTGATGATTGATGCGGCCTACGTCGATGAGCACCTGGGCGCACTGGTAAAGGATGAAGACCTGAGCCGGTATATACTTTAAAAACAGCATCGTGACAGCTGCCCGATTGAGGCAGCCATTAACCTGAAACTTGCCGGATACCGCAACACACCGGCTCACTGCACAACAGACGAGCAGATTATGACCGATACACCCAGACCCACCGAACTGAGCCTGCACCAGAAATCACGCGTGCTGGAAATTTCCTATGCCGATGGCGAACGCTTTGAGCTGAGTTATGAATTTCTCCGCGTACATTCACCTTCCGCCGAAGTACAGGGTCACGGGCCCGGTCAGGGTGTACTGCAAATCGGCAAGGAAGACGTCATGATTCTGAACGTCGAACCGGTCGGCAACTATGCTATCCAGCCAGCCTTTGATGATGGCCACGACACCGGTATCTACTCCTGGGAAACCCTCTACGACATGTGCAAGAACAAAGATAGATACTGGCAGGAATACCTGCAAAAACTCGCTACTGCCGGTCATAAGCACAAGGATAACAGCTAGTTATACCGCACCTGCGATCACGCTCTGCGTTGTCATGGCAAGCCGCCAAACGCCGTCTGCAGGTAACCCGCTGAATTATTGTAGGATGGTTGACTCACAGGCAGTCCATCGGCTCGCCTGAACAGGGAAGACAACAGCACCATGCCAGACAAAACCACACATTTCGGTTTTAGTGATGTGCCCGTCGAGGAAAAGGTTCGGCGCGTCCGCGATGTTTTCGATTCCGTTGCTGACAACTATGACCTCATGAACGACGCCATGTCGTTCGGCATCCACCGCCTGTGGAAACGCTTTGCCATCAACATGGCCGGGTTACAACCCGGACAGCAGGTGCTGGATCTGGCCGGTGGCACCGGCGACCTGACCCGGCTGATGTCACCCGCTGTCGGACATGGCGGACACATCATTCTCTCCGATATCAATGCGGCCATGCTGAGCAACGGCCGTGAACGGCTGCTGGACAGCGGCATCCACGACAACGTCTCATTTGCACAGCTCAACGCCGAGCAACTGCCTTTCCCGGACAACAGCTTTGATCTGGTCACCATGGCCTTCGGGCTGCGCAATGTCACCGACAAGCAACGTGCCCTGGATGCCATCTACCGCACCCTCAAGCCAGGAGGGCGATTACTGGTGCTGGAATTCTCACGGCCCGCGGCCGCGCTGAAACCGGCCTATGACTTCTATTCATTCAACATCCTGCCAAGGCTTGGACGCCTGCTTGCAAAAGACGAGGGCAGCTACCGCTATCTTGCCGAATCCATACGCATGCACCCTGACCAGCAAACCCTGAAGGAGATGCTGGAGCAGGCCGGCTTTGAACGCTGTGATTTCCACAACCTGACAGGCGGCATCGTTGCCATACATCGCGGGTACAAGTTATGACAGGCGTTCACAGTCAGTTGCGCAGCATGCCGGGTGACGGCTGATGCAACTGCCTGTCGGTGTCCTGAAAGGACTTGAGTCCGCCATCAACCGCTACCTGCGACTGGACCCGGACAGCAACGCCCGCATGGCGGCGCTGTCCGGACGCTGTATCGGCATCGATCTGCGCGGTCTGGATCTGCAGCTGTTTATCTATCCGGACGAGCAGGGTATCCGGCTGAAAGACCACATCGACGGCGAACCCGACACCACACTGCGCGGTACCCCGCTTGGCATGGCACGTCTCGGGCTGGGTAAAAATACCGAAAAAACCCTGTTTTCAGGGGACGTCAATATTGATGGCGACGTCGAGACCGGTCAAACCTTCAAGGGCATTCTTGATGCCATGGATATCGACTGGGAAGAACAGTTATCGAAATTCACCGGTGACGTCATCGCGCACCAGCTGGCCAACAGCGCCAAACGTGCCGGCACCGTGCTCAGTCACGGCCGTCGCACACTGGAACAGGATATCGGTGAATACCTGCAGGAAGAGCTGCGGGTGCTGCCATCACGTATTGAAACAGAAAATTTCAGCGCCGATGTGACGCGCATCAGTATGGATGCGGACCGGCTGGCGGCACGCGTCAAGCGCTTGCTGGATGCCCGCACAGCAGCTCCGGATAACTGACATGATACGACCCGCGCAAATTATCCGGCTGGTGCATATCAACTTCGTGCTGGCACGTCATGGCCTGGATGAAATTATTCTTGCCACCCACCTTTTCAGACCTTTTCGGTTTCTCTACTACCTGGCTCCCTGGAACTGGATACCCCGCGAACGCGGGCCACGCGCGGTACGCATCCGCCGCGCCCTGGAAGATCTGGGGCCTATCTACGTCAAGTTCGGACAGATACTGTCAACCCGTCAGGACCTGCTGCCGGATGATATTGCGCTGGAACTGGCACACCTGCAGGACGATGTGCCGCCTTTTCCCGGCAGCCAGGCACGTGCGGCTATCGAGGCTGCACAGGGTGCGCCCATTGAAGAGATCTTCAGCCAATTCGATGAAACACCGCTGGCCTCCGCATCGATTGCACAGGTGCATACCGCACGGTTAAAGGACGGGACAGACGTTGTCATCAAGGTACTGCGCCCGAATATCCGCCAGCAGATCACCCGTGATGTCAACCTGCTGCACACTGTCGCAGCCCTGGCAGAACGCTACTGGCAGCACGGCAAGCGCCTGCGACCATGCGAGGTCATCACCGAGTTTGAAAAGATTCTCTATGACGAGCTTGACCTGTTGCGCGAGGCCGCCAATGCCTCGCAACTAAAACGTAACTTCAGCGACACCGACGTACTGTACGTCCCGGAAGTGTACTGGCCATATTGCCGCCCTGATGTGATGGTAATGGAACGTATCTATGGCATACAAATCAGTAACGTCGATGCCTTGCGCGCAAACAACATCGACCTGAAAGCACTGTCTGAACGCGGCGTGGAAATATTTTTCACGCAGGTGTTCCGGCATAATTTTTTCCATGCCGACATGCACCCCGGCAACCTGTTTGTCGGTACTGATGGTCGTTACATGGCCGTTGATTTCGGCATCATGGGCACGCTGAACCCGGTTGATCAACGCTATCTGGCAGAAAATTTTCTGGCCTTTTTTAACCGTGACTACCGGCGTGTTGCAGAACTGCATGTTGAATCCGAGTGGGTACCGGAAGGCACTCGCGTCGATGAGTTTGAGGCGGCAATTCGTACCGTCTGTGAACCCATCTTTGAAAAGCCGTTAAACGAAATTTCCTTTGGAAACGTGCTGTTACGCTTATTTCAGACGGCGCGGCGTTTCAATATGGAGGTGCAGCCACAGCTGGTACTGCTGCAAAAAACCCTGCTGAACATTGAGGGCCTGGGGCGCCAGCTATACCCGCAACTGGACCTGTGGCAGACGGCCAAGCCATTTCTGGAACGCACCATGAGCGAACAACTGGGTGCACGTTCCCTGCTGCGTAATCTGAAGGACAGCATTCCCGCATGGAGCGACGCCCTGTCGGACATGCCGGTGCTGGCACATCGATTTCTGGAACAGGCAACGACTGGAAAGCTGCAGGTGGAATGGACCTCAAAAGAACTGCTACGACTGCGTGCCGAGATACGCCGTGCAAACCGCCGCAGTATCAGCGCCATCATCGGCACCGGGTTGTTGCTGGCCGCCGCTATTATCTATGGACTGGATGGCTATGCACCCACTATGGTCATGGGTGCACCCCTGCTTACCTGGATCACGGGTTGTCTGGGCACGTTTATTCTGTTGTTCAACTGGCTGGACAGCGACAACGCCTGATTCAGCCACCATCACTGTTCACGTGCGCTGCAAGCCGGCTTCCACCTCATCCCGTTTGGTCTTGCCGGCCAGCGCTTCAATCAGGGTGAGCGCAAAGTCCATTGCTGTACCTGGCCCGCGCGAAGTAATCACCCGGCCATCCGCCACCACCGGCATCTCCAGATACTCAATGCCGGGTACAGCATCAATATCCAGCGCACCGGGATAACTGGTAGCACGCTTGCCATCGAGCAAGCCGGCACGCGCCAGCGCCCGGGGAGCGGCGCAAATTGCCGCCGTATAACGGTCGCTGGCTGCCATTTTTTTCAACAACTCAATCACCCGCGGATCATCTCTCAGGTGATCGGCACCCGGCAGGCCGCCCGGCAGAACAATCATATCGAACTCCTGCTGCAGAGCCGCATCCAGTGTCATATCCGCTAGCAGTATCATGCCTCGAGAGGCACGCACCGGCTGTGCATCAAGGCCGGCGGTAACCACGCCAATCCCGGCACGACGCAGCAAATCGACCACGGTAACCGCTTCCAGCTCTTCACAGCCTTGCGCTAGCGGGACAAGGACGTTTGCCATGATGGCTGCCCCTGATTCTGTAACTCGATCAAACGTGATACCGGTAACAGCTGCACGCCTTGCTGCTCCAGCGTGCGCAGCTCACCGGCAAGTACCTCCAGGGTCCCAGGATAGGGATGTCCGATACCCAGCGCTGTTCCGTTGCGCCTGGCCATGGCGACCAGTTTTCTGAATTGTGCACGTACCGCTGCCGGCGCCGGTACATTATCCAGAAATACATTGCGCGCCGTATTTGGTATGCCGTATTCCACGGCAAGTTGCTCGGCAACCGTAGCGCTGGTCGTGCGACTGTCTACAAAGAACAGGTCGCCGCGTTGCGCAATTGCATCCATTAACCACGCCATGGTGCCGGGGTGCCGCGTCAACAGACTGCCCATATGGTTGTTAAGCCCGCTGAGGTGCGGAACCGCTGCCATGTCATAGTCGAGCGTTGCCTTGAATTGCTGCTCGGTCATGTCCAGCGTCAGGACGCCCCTGCCAAGCATTACCGGTGCATGCTCAACCGCCTGCATCGGCAAGTGCAACAGCACTTCCTTGTTGTGTGCGTGTGCATGCCTGGCAAGCAAATCCGTATAGGGTCCGTAGGGAAGAAAGGCGCAAGCAACGGGGCCGGGAAGACTGACAACGCGCTTGCCCTGCTCGCGCCGGTTACCCAGGTCATCAATGATAAGTGCAATAGCTGGCAGCGGCTTCGTGCGCGTGTTACTGAACGGGTCTGCCGCGGACACCGTGAACGAGCAACATCCCAGCCACAGGACAAGCAGAAATTGCCATGTGACCGGAATGCCTTGCATAAAAACCCCCTGATCTACTACATGCGGCTTTGCAAAATCACCAGTCCTTTTAAGAGGTTAAGGGCCTCGTACAACATGTAGTCTTTGGCTGCCAGTGATTCACTGTCATCGTCCTCATCATCCGGAGACTTTTCTTCCTTGCTGCCGTTGCCATTTTCCAGATGCCTGGACAGGTCGGCTTCTTTCAAGGGTTCAATGTTTCTTTCAACGGAAGTAAATTTCACCCTGTCGAGCTCAATATCAGGCGTAATGCCCTCAGCCTGAATGGAACGCCCGGACGGTGTGTAGTAGCGCGCTGTCGTCAGCTTCAGGGCAGATTCGCTGCTTAGCGGCAATATTGTCTGCACAGAGCCCTTGCCAAATGTCTTGGATCCGACAATGATGGCACGCTTGTGGTCCTGCAGTGCGCCGGCAACAATCTCCGATGCGGAAGCCGAGCCCTGGTTGACCAGCACCACCAGCGGTGCACCATCAATAACATCATCCGGCGTCGCATTGAAACGCAGGCTTGAATCAGCAATGCGACCCTCGGTGTAGACGATCATACCCTTGTCAAGAAACGCATCTGACACTGCGACGGCACCATTAAGCACGCCACCCGGGTTATTGCGCAGGTCAAGCACCATGCCATTCAGCGGACCCTTGTTTTCCTTTTTCAGGTCCTCAATGGCATCCACAAGATTTTCTGCTGTCTTGGACTGAAACTGCGATATGCGCAGGTAGCCGTAACCCGGCTCAAGTATCCTCGCCCTGACACTTTTGACCTTGATGACATCACGTGTGATGGTGATATTGAGCGGCTGATCCAGCCCTTCCCGAACAATCGTCAGCTCAATATCCGATCCCGGCTTGCCGCGCATCACCTTGACCGCCTCATTCAGGGTCATGCCCTTCACCGGCGTATCGTCCAGCCGGATAATCAGGTCACCTGACTGGACACCGGCACGCTGTGCAGGCGTGTCATCAATCGGCGCGATTACCTTTACAAAACCATTTTCCATACCCACTTCTATGCCCAACCCGCCAAACTGGCCGGTGGTACCAACCTGTAGTTCAGTGAACTGTTCCGCATCAAGGTAGGCGGAATGCGGATCCAGACCGGACAACATGCCCCGGATGGCGTTCTCGATCAGCTCCTTGTCATCGACATCAACAACATAGTCGTTCTTGATACGCCCGAAGACATCACTGAACGTGCGCAGTTCTTCAATCGGCAGAGTCGCCCGGGTGTTCTCACGTTCGGCGAAAACGCCATGTCCAATCGAAACCAGTACACCCGTCATGAGGCCGATGAGTACCAGCGAGTAATTCTGTAGTTTGGGTTTCATGTATTTATATCCATCTGAAGTCAGGGGGTTTTTACGAATGTTGTCCGGACCCGGCAGCACTGGCAAGCAATCGTGACCATATCACAGCAACGGTTACAGCGGTATCGGCGCTGCGCCGGAAAGCTTTTACTGGCAGGGGGCTTAGTTATTGTGACTCTCACAAACCGGTTAAATTCCACCACCCTGTACATATCATCGAGCCAGCTGCAGGGGCTGCGGTTTGCCGCTAAACCAGGGTGCGGGATTAAAGGGCTTGCCATTCTTGCGCAACTCCAGGTACAGACCGGCAGTTGCCTTGCCCCCACTGTCGCCGGCCGCTGCGATCGCTTCACCGCGCTCAACCCACTCCCCCACTTCCCTGTAAAGACTGCGATTCTGACCATAGAGGGACATATATCCCTCACCATGATCAATAATCAGCAGCAGACCAAAGCCGCGCAACCAGTCTGAAAAAGCTATCCGGCCACGGGCAATCGCCTGGACATCAACACCCGTTTGCGTGGCAATGTGGACACCGCGCGTACGCAGCGTATCCCGTGCCTCTTTTGCTCCGAAAGACTGCGTGATACGGCCGGCAACCGGCCAGCGTAACTTGCCCTTGAGCTGGCGTAATGATGTGTATTGACCGTCATCGTGCGGCATTTCCTGCAACGCTAGTGTCAGCGACTGTACCAGTTTTTGCAGCCGCTCCTGATCCTGTTCCAGCGTACCAAGCTCGGTGGCCCTGACCTGCATTTGCGCCTGTAGCTGAGCAAGTATCTTGCGGCGGCTGTCCTGCTGTTCCAGCAGGCTGGCTGATTTATCGGACTGTTGCTGCCGCAAGCGTCCGATCTCGGCCTGTTGCTCAACCAGCGCCAGCTCAATATCTCGCAACTTCTGTAAGGATGCGAGCAGTTGCTGCATTCGCTCGCCACGGGCGCGCGCGAAGTAGCCATGATAAACCAGCATCCGTCCTACTGCCGCCGGGTCTTCCTGACTAAGCAACAACCTGATGCGCTCCTGTCTTCCCGTCATATAGGCAACCTGAAACTCCTGTGCGAGACGGGTACGCATGGCAGCCAGACGCATATCCTCGACACTGCGTTGATCTTGCAGATCGCGGGTTTTCTGTTGCACCGTCGTGGTACTGGCATCCAGCTGACGTAATTCAGCAGTGACATCGCCAATCTGTTTTTCGGTTTTTTGCAGCGCGCCCTGCAAGGAGTCATGCTGGTCCTGCATCGAATTGATTTCGTGCCGGACCGCCTCAATCCGCGCTCGCAGCTGCTGTAATTTTTTCGACTGCGCAGCTATTTCATCGGCGTATGCAAACATCGTCGAGGACAGCAGTACTGTCGTCACAAGCACAAAAAAGACCGCGCGGGCCATCAGCACCAGCCTCCGGGTGGCCGAATTTTCTATAATAAAAACAGCAGGTAATGTCAATTTCAGGGGCGGCAGAAGCAGGCGTGGCACGTTAGCCGCTTACTTCTGCTGCCGTTTCAGAGCCGGCGTTATCCGGGTTGTCCGAGGCCAGCTCCACCAGTGGCGTGCCGGTCATTTCAGGGGGTATCTCCATATTCATCAGGTACAGCATACTGGGTGCTATATCAGACAATGCACCATGCTCTGACATCGTTGCAGGCCGCCCAAAATAAATCAGCGGCACCTGATTGGTAGTATGAGCGGTATGGGCCTGGCCGGTATCACTGTCGAGCATGAGTTCAGCATTACCATGATCTGCCGTCACCAGCATCTCGCCACCACAACGCTCCAGCGCATCGACTATGCGCCCGACACAGGTGTCAACGGCCTCGATCGCCTTCACCGCTGCATCAAATTTACCCGTATGTCCAACCATATCCGGATTGGCATAATTACAGATGATCACATCATAGACACCACTCTCAATGGCTGAAACAAGCCTGTCTGTTACCATCGGAGCATTCATTTCCGGCTGCAGATCGTAGGTCGCAACCATCGGTGATTGCACCAGTATCCGGTCTTCACCTTCAAACGGTTCTTCCTCTCCGCCATTGAAAAAGAAGGTTACGTGTGCATATTTTTCGGTCTCGGCAAGACGCAGCTGTCGCAAACCATGCTCGGCAACATAGTCTCCGAATACATTTTTCAGGCGCTCGGCCGGGTAGGCAATGGACACATCAAAATCCGACTTGTACTCAGTCAAACTGACAAAACAGCCCAGCTCCGGTTCTGACTGCCGAACAAAACCGTCAAAGTCTTTTTCGATAAACGGGCGCGTGATCTGGCGCGCCCGGTCGGAGCGGTAATTCATAAACACCATGACATCACCGCCTTCAACAGTCACCGGCACGGTACCTTCCGGAATAATCGCGGTGGCTTTTACAAACTCGTCACTTTCATCACGCGTATAGGCCATCTGCAGGGCATCCAGTGCATTGCCGGCCTGATAGTCTGCCTTGCCGAGTGTGATCAGGTCATAGGCCGACTGTATGCGTGGCCAGCGGTGGTCGCGATCCATGGCATAGTAACGACCAATAATGGAGGCAAAACGGCCGCCACCGACCTTGCCAAACTTCTCTTCCATGAGTTCTATGGATGACGCGGCACTGCGAGGCGCGGTATCACGCCCGTCAAGAAAGGCGTGCAGGTAAACCTTTTTTGCACCCCGCTGAACAGCCAGTTCCACC
Organism: Gammaproteobacteria bacterium; assembly: GCA_030632175.1. Lineage (GTDB taxonomy): Bacteria > Pseudomonadota > Gammaproteobacteria > UBA9214 > UBA9214 > UBA9214. Next base: position 4,420 of record DAOVVG010000037.1, on the reverse strand, counting down.
ATGGCGTGAATATGTTCTTCGTGGCAGTGTACACCGCCGGGTGACAGCAACCCGAGAATATGGACAGCTTTGTTATTTTCAATCGCCATGTCCACACCATCAGTCAGGGTGCGATTGGAAAAAAACGAACCTGTCTTGATCGCCCGGCTGACCCGGGTAAATTCCTGGTAGACCACGCGTCCGGCACCCAGATTAAGATGGCCGACCTCGGAGTTACCCATCTGCTCAGCCGGCAGGCCAACGGCTGCACCCGAGGTACGGATCAGGGTATGCGGGGAGTTTTGCCACAAACCGTCCATAACCGGCTTGTTCGCAGCAGCAATGGCATTAAATTGCGGCTTTTCGCTATATCCCCAACCATCCAGGATAACCAGTACCACCGGCCGTGCGGTGCCCCTGGCTGGTGTCTGTTGTTGCTGTTCGCTCATAAATTAGAAAGAGTCTAAATCAATTCAATAACGGTTGCCAGTCACGCCATTGCCCGCAATCCGCCTTGTCTGAAGGTACTTATGGCGCCAGCGTGGTCGCATCTTACCGGTAGCCCAAACGGTTTATTATTGTATAATGTTTTAATAATGAATGCAGTAAACCAAATCGTTTCAGGAATTTGAGGGGCTGAAGAATGGCTGTAAGCAGTGAACAACTTATTACCCGCGAGGAAGACATCGAACGGGCTTCACGCTCCCTCAAGGCCATGTCCCACCCGCTACGGCTGAAAATCCTGTGTACGCTCGGCGACCAGGAAATCAGCGTACAGGATATTGTGGAGCGTGTCGGCACATCCCAGAGTAATATCTCTCAACATCTCGCCATCCTGCGCGACAAGGGCATCCTGGCGTCACGCAAGGATGCCAACCGGGTTTACTACCGCGTAGGCGATGGACGCACACTGCGACTGATCGGCATGATGCGCGAAGTTTTCTGCACCCGGCCCTGAGTACTCTATACCGGCAACCAGGGGTAGTCGGGCAAGACTGTTAACAGACAAATAACAATAGCGGCAACCATCGTTTATGGACATCAATCAACTGACCGAATTTGCCGCTAACCATATGCTGCTGGTAATGGCGCTGATAGCGATTATTACCCTGTTAATCGGCGGTGAAATCCAGTCACGTATCAGCGGCATCAAGGAACTCGCACCGGGCGAGGCGATTCGCATGATCAACCACGACAACGCCATCATGGTTGATATGCGCGAGGACAAGGACTACGGTGCAGGTCATATCGTGAATGCGCTGCATGTACCTGCAAATCCGGCTGATGCACCGGATAAACTTGAAAAGTATCGTGACAAGCCGATTATTGTTTACTGCCAGCGTGGACAGCGCTCTGCAGGATACTGCAACAAACTCAAAAAACAGGGATTCGAGTCGGTCTACCACCTGAAAGGCGGACTGATAGCCTGGCAAAAAGAAGCGCTGCCACTTAGCAAAAACAATTAGTATTTCTCACAACACATTTGAACTCTCTACGTAACAATCAGGAATACACCTATGCCAGACGAAGAACAACCAGAAGCACAACCTGAAGAGGCCGAAAAAGTCATTCGGGCTCAAAGCATTTATATAAAAGATGCTTCTTTTGAAGCACCAAATTCTCCCGAACTGTTCACCAAAAAATGGGAACCGAATCTCGGCCTGGAAATCAGTAACTCAATTTCCACCCTGGAAGATGATGTATATGAAGTCATCATAACCGTCACAGCTACTGTATCAGTAGAAGACAAAACTGCTTTTCTGGCAGAAGTCCACCAGGCTGGCATTTTTATTTTAAAGGGGCACGACCCTGATGCACTGATGCGCCTTCAGCATGTTTACTGCCTCAACACCCTATATCCATATGCTTGTGCTGCGATATCAGACCTGGTTACCAAGGGCGGCTTCCCACAGCTACTGCTTGCACCAGTGAGCTTTGCAAGACTGTATGCAAAAAAACTTCAAGAAAACCTATAAAGAACAAGAAGACCCTTCTGATAACTAAACTATAGCGTGTATTTGCATATTTATTTAATGAAAGTCCACACGAACGTGGCAACACATGCCCGGTAACAAAATAACCGTTCTCGGTGCCGGCTCATGGGGTACAGCACTGGCACTGCGGCTGGCCGCCAACAACAACGCCACCTGCCTGTGGGGCCATGAACCGGAATTCATGGCATCACTCGACCGTGACCGCGAGAACAAACAGTTTCTTCCCGGATTTCCTTTCCCGGATAATCTAACCATTAAAACCAATCTGGCACAGGCCGTTGCGGACAGCCGTGACCTGTTAATGGCCGTACCCAGTCACGCTTTTCGTGAAGTCACCGTGGCGCTTGCAGCCTCTCTCACCACAGATACACGCATTGCCTGGGCAACAAAAGGCCTGGAATATGGCAGTGGCAAATTCATGAGCGAGGTACTCGAGGAAGTACTCGGCAGCCGCTATCCGGCTGCCGTGGTGTCAGGACCAACCTTTGCCAAAGAGGTTGCCGCCGGACTGCCGACTGCGTTAACCGTGGCATCCAACAACCCGGTATTTGCCAATGACATGGCCAACCGGCTGCATGGTGGCAACATGCGCGTCTACACCAGCGACGACATGACGGGTGTACAACTTGGCGGTACGGTAAAAAATGTGCTCGCGATTGCCTCCGGGATCACCGACGGTTTGCAGCTGGGCGCCAACAGTCGGGCGGCACTGATTACCCGTGGGCTGGCAGAGGTCATTCGCCTCGGTGACGCCATGGGCGCCCGCCGCGAAACGCTGATGGGGCTGGCCGGTGTAGGCGACCTGATACTGACCTGTACCGACGACCTGTCGCGCAACCGCCGTCTGGGGCTGGCACTTGGCAGGGGGACCGGACTGGAGATGGCGCTGCAGGAGATCGGTCAGGTGGTGGAAGGCTTCAACACAGCGCGTGAAGTGGTACAGCTGGCAAAGCAATACAAGGTGGATATGCCGATCTCCGAGCAGGTCTTCCGGGTACTGCACGAACAGTTATCACCCGCCGATGCGGTCCGCAATTTGCTGGCGCGTGAGGTCAAGCCGGAATCAGCCTGCTGATGCCGGGAATCCCTGCTGTCGCCAGGCCTCATAGACCAGCACGGCAACGGTATTCGACAGGTTCAGGCTGCGGCTGTTACTGACCATGGGCAAGCGCAGCACCGCTGTCTTACCCAGTTCCTGCAGCACAGCGTCCGGCAAGCCCCGGGTTTCCGGACCAAACAAAAAAGCATCGCCCGGCTGAAATTCAGCATCCGCGTAAACCGTCGTACCCCGGGTCGAAACGCCCCACAACCGGGTCGGGTTAACGGCCTCGCGGAATGCCGCCAGCGAACCATGTTCATGCAGCGCCGCCCACTCACGATAGTCGAGCCCGGCGCGCCGTAGTTTTTTGTCGTCCAGACTGAACCCCAGTGGATGAATCAGGTGCAAGGCACAGCCGGTGTTGGCGCAAAGGCGTATGATGTTGCCCGTGTTCGGGGGGATCTCCGGCTGGTAGAGCACAACATGAAACATCTGGGAGCCTTTTGATTTGACATCTGTGGTGACAATGACTGACGCCGATCGACAAAAACTGGCCGTCGACTTCTGTGGCCTGTCGCTGGCAACACCACTGGTGCTGCTATCCGGCTGCGTCGGCTTCGGCGAAGAATATACCCGGGTTGCCGGCTTTTCCAACCACGATGTCGGCGCGGTCTGCCTGAAAGGCACCACGCTGGCACCTCGGCTGGGCAACCGGCCACACCGCGTCGCAGAAACTCCGTCCGGCATGCTCAATGCGATTGGTCTGCAGAACCCCGGTACAGACCAGGTCGTGAACAACATTCTGCCGTCCCTGGATTTCACTGAAACACGCTTTATAGCCAACGTTTCCGGTTCGACGGTGGAAGAATATGCCGAGGTAACGCGGCTGTTTGACGACTCACCCATCGATGCCATCGAGATCAATATTTCCTGCCCGAATGTCAGGGAAGGTGGCGTCACGTTTGGCAATGACCCGGACATGTCAGCACGCGTGGTGGCGGCCTGTCGAGCCGTCACAAAAAAGCCCCTGATCACCAAACTGTCGCCCAACCAGACTGATATTGCCGGCAATGCCCGCCTGTGTATCGAGGCCGGTACTGACGGTTTCGCTGTCATTAATACCCTGATGGGCATGGCGATTGATATCGAACAGCGAACACCGGTTATCGGCAACAACCAGGGCGGCCTGTCCGGCCCTGCCATCAAGCCGGTTGCGCTGCTGAAGGTGTACCAGGTCTACCAGGTCTGCAAAGATCACAATATCCCTATCATCGGCCAGGGCGGTATCACCACTGCTGAAGATGCCATAGAATTTCTGATCGCCGGCGCCACTGCCGTGGGTGTCGGTACCGCCCTGTTCTATGACCCACTGATCTGCAGCAAAATCAACCAGGGCATCGCTGATTAT
>DAOVVG010000241.1 GCA_030632175.1 Gammaproteobacteria bacterium | reverse complement strand
TGACGATGAGAATCCATTTTTCTCGGGCATTATGGGAAAACAGCAACACCTGCTCAACGGAAACATCCTGATTACCGAGACCACGGGCGGAAGGGCTTTTGAGGTGACCGTGGAGGGTGAAGTTGTGTGGTCGTATATAAATAGGTGGGACAGCGAAAGGGTAATTGCCATCAGTGAAGCTACCCGCTATCCCCTGTCGTATGCATTATTTGACGAGGGGCGTTGCCAATAATAGAGTTGCTAGAGGCTACCTGTTAGATGTATGTGTATTAGTAGGATGATAGATAATCAACCCGGCTTTAAAAGTAAATGGAGACACCACTCTTGAAGATTTATTCACTAAACTCGATAGTAATACTTGTAGTTGCAGGCACCATTTTCATGCCTTCTACAGCAGCTGCATACGTAGGACCTGGAGCCGGGCTATCAGCAATTGGCTCTCTTCTGGCGCTCATCGCTGCCATCGTACTGGCGATTGTTGGATTTCTATGGTATCCACTCAAGCGAATAATGAACAAGAGAAAAAACAAAGATGATGGAAGTTGACAATCAATGATGACATTTGCCGGTGTGGCGATTCTGGTCGCAGGTTTTGTCGTACTGGTAAAGATATTTGGCCTCGTTGAGAAATCAACCGAGGTCTTCAGTGTCTCCAGACTCGCATTATCTGATATACAGAATCCGGATCTGGACGATGCGGCCAAAGAAGCGGCACTTCAACAGCATGCCAAACGACTTTTCGGTCTTTTTTTTCTGCTGGCTATTGGAGGTGCTGCGGCGTTGGCACTTCCAGCGGGGTTACTATTTCTCCTTGAGAGGATGGGTTTATTATCATTAAGTGCTGTAATGGCATTGACTCTATCATGGGAGTTTTTGCTGGCAAGTAGTGTGCTGATAATCGCTATTATCTTGCTTGCAAAGAAGCGCTGACGATGGCTTTTGAGAATCGCTATTCGAAAATGGACCGTGCGTTACATCAGATCGCCTTCAACAGTTACCCTTTTCAGGTGGCTGTATCCACACTCGAAGACCGTTGGTTTGCAAAACGCCTGTCCGCAATTGATATAAAAAAGCCTGTTTTTATTACCGCCCTCCCGAGGGCGGGTACGACGCTTCTTCTGGAGATGTGTGTAGCGCTGGACGAGTTTGCGTCACATAGCTACCGTAATATGCCATTTATCCTTACCCCGATGTTCTGGAATTATTTTTCGGAGAAATTCCAGCAGGAGGCATCTCCGCAGGCCAGGGCGCACAACGATGGCATGCTGGTTGACGTCGACAGTCCTGAAGCATTTGAAGAGGTTGTATGGAAGTCATACTGGGAGCAACAGTACAAAGAGGATCGCATTATCCCCTGGGGAAAAGCGGATGACAGTGAATTCAATACATTTCTGCGAAACCATATGTGTAAAATCATTGCGATTCACGCCAGGGAATCCGAAACCACACATCGGTATATTTCCAAAAACAATCTCAATATTGCGAGGGTGAATTTACTACACCGTCTTTTCCCTGATGCAATAATAATTGTACCCTTCCGTCAGCCACTTCAGCATGCCGCTTCGCTGTTACGTCAGCATCTTAACTTTATTGAAGTTCACAGCCATGACAAATTTGCCCGCGATTATATGGCGGCAATCGGGCATTATGATTTCGGAGAGAACTTGCGACCGATTGACTTTGATGACTGGCTTGAATCTGCGCAGTATGCAGATCCACTTGCACTGCCGTTTTGGGTTGAGTACTGGACGGCGGCTTATGGACATTTGCTTGAATCAGCCAATGATCGCGTCCATTTTATTTCCTACGAGGCATTGTGTGAAAACCCTGAACAGGGCTTGAAGTGCCTGGCCGATATCATCGATATCAAGGAACACGCTGCTTTTCTCAATCAGGCATCCAGGATCAGTGCCTCAAAGCCGTACCCGATCGACACGGATGATATGTCGTCATCTCTTCTATACAAGATGGATGTTCTTTATGCAGATCTGGAAAAGGCCTCGATAAACTGATGCCATGGTGTTTTCAGTCGGATGGGTCATAACCCAGTTCACGCATCATCGGCTCAATGCGGTTCAGTATTCGCTTGATGGCTTCCGGATTCCGGCTGCGCCATTTCTGCTGCGCGGGCAGTCCGCTCACGATGCTGGTGGGACGCGAGGCGAGACTTTCGCATTGCCTGCGCACGGCAGCATCGAAGGAAATGTTGAGTTCCCTGAAGGCCGGCTCGAACATTTCCAACGGGTGATCAAATATGTCTTCGTACCGTAACTGGATCCACTGCCGGTCGGGAATCACACGTTTAGCCTCGAGCGCCAACCGGTTGGCTGTGATCCACTGATAGGCGCAGACTTCCTCCAGTGAAGCGTGGTTGTAGTCACGCCAGCCTGGGGGGAGAAAGAAAGACCATTCCTGAAATTCGCCGTTGTTGATGGCCACCGGTTCCGGCGAGGGGCCAAGGAACTGCTCAAGGCCGAAATGCCGGTCATGGCGCCAGCCGTCCATCATGGAACTGATGTTGTCACGCCCGTCACGGTGGATATAGATGAACATGGCTTCGGGAAACAGTCGGTAAAGATACGGCAGGCGCATGACGTTGATGCAGGTCTTGTCCAGTACCCGGCCGACACCAAGCCGCTGGTAGTAGAAACGCAGCGCGGCATCACGGTGTTCAGGCGCTGCATTTTCTGCCGCTGCCGCCTCTGATGCCCAGTGGTTGTGGTGTGGTCCCCACAGGCTGTCCCAGAACTCGGGGATCTCGTAGCCAAGAGACAGCAGCATCGGTGAGGTCGCGAAGGTCTCGTAGCTAACCGTGGTTCCCGATCGGGAACAGCCGACGATGAATACCGGATCGGGTACCTGCGGGTGTCGCATGTCCCAGTAGCGTCCGCGTAGCCGGTATTTCAGTTCGCGCAGGTTCTTTGCCCTGATATCGCGATCAAGGATTTTATGCAGGTTACGCAGTCTGGGCATGCTCAGTCATTCTCAATTCTGTTTCTCGTCCCACGTCCCGGAGACATCGGCCTGCTGCCTGTGGCCTTGCATTTCTCCCAGGGCAGCCGCCGTTCGCACCAGATAAAATCGGCGACGGTCGGGTCGCAAACTCAGCAAGGCCGAAAGCAGGTAACTGGCAAGTTTGCGGTACAGGTAGCGGGGGATATGGCCATCGGTGGGTTTCCTGATCCCAACGGTGGCACCCGAGCGTTTGTAGGCCTTTTTCAGCAGGTAGCCCAGCTTCAGCCGGTCGAGATCCACGTAGTGGTATTGCACCACGGAGGGTACATATTGCAACCGGGCCCCGAGTTTTTGCGCGCGGATGATCCAGTCCAGGTCTTCTGATCCCCCCAGGTCGTGCCCTGTGGGACCCAGCCGGGTGGAAAAAAGGCCTACCCGGGCAAGCCATGCTCCCCTGAGAAAGAGGTTGCCACCACCAGGGATAGCGACTTCCGGTGTCAGGTGCAGCGGTGTTTCACCCTGATCGAAGCGTGGCACCGGCAGGGGATAGATGCGGTAGCGGCCGGTGTCATGGACCCATTGTGGCTCTGTTCCATCCCAGTCCGGCAGAATTCGGCCGCAGAACAGGTCCATGTCGGGGTATTTTTCGGCAGCGGCACAGGCATTGGCGAGGTAGTTCGTGTCAACCCGGTGATCATCATCGACAAAGGCCAGCAAATCGGAAGCGATACGGGGGATGGCGCTATTGAGTGCGTGGGATTTTCCCGGTACCGGTTCCTCGAACCATTCAAGTGGCAGACCATCCGGGTTTTGTTTCTGGAATCTGGCAAGACTCTCCCGGCTGGTATCGCCGCAGGCGTTTAGCGCCACCAGGATCTGTACCTGCCAGCCTTGAGGGCGGTGTGCGATATTAAGGTGGTGCAATGTGCGCAGTAGCAGTTCAGTGCGGTTGTGCGTACAGATCAGCACCGTGAGTGTAGGACTGTCTGTGTTCATGAGAGAAATTCGCGAAACCCTATGACCTTGCTGCTTCCCGGCTGGCCTTGCAGTAGCCGCCCATGGTGCCCAGGAAATGGCCTACCGTCATGAGTTGGCGAAACGCATGATTCGGTCCACGGGTGACCAGTTGTCCCAGATACTTCAGCATGGCGCGCCCGCATTGCGGGAACAGAAACAGGGGAACACCCAGCACCCGGTGCCTGTGCGATGCCGTGTCGAAATACGCTTTCTGGAATCCGGCATTGTAATGAAT
>DAOVVG010000135.1 GCA_030632175.1 Gammaproteobacteria bacterium | reverse complement strand
ACAGGTCCAGACCACTTCATTGAAATGACCGCGATGCAGGACAACCCGGATGGTCACCTCCTCCCGGTCCATGACCTGTTGCCCGGCGGCCTCGGTATAATCAGCCGCTCGCCCCCCTTCGCGAACAATGCACACCTCATCGAGGAAAATCTCAAGCTGCGCCAGGTCCAGATCCGCAACACCTGCCCGACCGACAGCTGCCAGTATCCGCCCCCAGTTCGGGTCGCCGGCAAACAAGGCGGTTTTCACCAGCGGCGAATGGGCAATTGTGTAGGCAACCTGCAAACATTCATCGCTGCTGGCACCAGCTTCGACAGCAACCGTGACAAAACGGGTGGCGCCCTCCCCGTCACGTACAATCGCTGTAGCAAGCTGTACACAGATATCGGTCAGCGCCTCGCCGAACAGGGCATGGCCCTGTGTTCCCGGCTCCAGTGCCGCACCTGACCCGGTAGCGACCAGCACGCAGGCATCATTGGTCGAGGTATCGCCATCAACCGTGATGCGATTGAAGGATTTGCCAACCGCATGTGACAGGCAGTCCTGCAGAGCCTGCTGTCCGAGCGTTGCGTCCGTGGCAATAAACGCCAGCATGGTCGCCATATCCGGCCGGATCATACCTGCACCCTTGGCGATCCCGGTTATCGTCACCGACTGACCGTCTATTTCTATCTTTTTTGAGGCACCCTTTGGCACCGTATCCGTCGTCAAGATACCGGTTGCTGCTGCTGCCCAGCCCTGTTCATCCAGCAGCGCCAGCGCATTCGGAATTCCCGCCAGTATTTCCTTAACCGGCAAGGGCTCACCAATCACGCCGGTTGAGAAAGGCAACACCGCCTGTGGCGCACAACCTTGCTGTCCGGCCACAGCTTCACAACACAGTCGGGCGTCTTCTATACCTGTCTCACCGGTACCTGCATTGGCATTACCGGTATTGATCAAAAAACAAGCCGGCTGTTGCTGTGACAGGTGTTCACGTGCCACGATCACCGGCGCCGCACAAAAGGCATTTTGGGTAAATACAGCCGCACACACCGAACCAGGCGCCAGCGTCATCACCACCAGATCAGGTCGGCCGGGCGTTTTAATGCCGGCCGCAGTGGCTCCCAACCGGCATCCGGAAACGGGATAAAGTTCGGGTAATGGGTCTGTCTTCATGATTCGTGGACGTCGCTGCAGCACAGGATAGCTGACGAAAAAACTACTCTCCGCAGTCGCGGCTGCCTGATCAACTCTCCCCTGCTCCAGAAACAGCATGGAATGTCTGCTGCATCTCCGTATCCCGGGGCGTAGCTACAGGGTCAGGACAATTTACCGTGACACTGTTTATATTTTTTCCCTGAACCACAGGGGCAGGGCTCATTGCGTCCGACCTTGCGGCCTTGTCGCTGGAAGGGAGCCTGTTCTTCACCCCCCTTGCCACCTTCGCCCCCCTCGCTCATGGGGTTGGCACTGTCATGATGGTACTTGACCTGCACCTTGTTACGACGTTGCTGTTCCACGGCCTCAACATCTGATTCGGCACGTACCTGCACCTTGGACAATACACCGATAATCTCATGCTTGATCCGTTCAAGCATGTCGGAAAACATGGCAAAACCTTCTTTCTTGTATTCCTGTTTCGGATCTTTCTGTCCGTAGCCACGCAGGCCAATGCCCTGCCGCAGATAATCCATGGCTGCCAAATGCTCTTTCCAGGCACCGTCGAGTATTTGCAGCATCACTGCTTTCTCAAAGTGACGAACCACTTCCACACCGGCATCTTGCTCTTTCTGCCTGTAGGCAGCCAGCATGGCCTCAAGAATACGACCACGCAGGGTCTCTTCGTGCAGTTCATCATCCTCGTCCAGCCATTTTCCAAGCGGCATTTCCTGACCATATTCCTTGACTATAGCCTCTTCCAGTCCAGCTATATCCCACTGTTCATCCATTGAGCCGGGCGGTATATATTCGCTGATCAGGGTATTAGCCACATCATCACGGATGGCATTCACAGTCTCGGAAACATCATCTGTTTCCATCAATTCGTCACGCTGTTCATACACTACAGTACGCTGGTCATTTGCCACATCATCGTATTCGAGCAATGTCTTGCGCATATTGTAGTTGTGCTGTTCAACCTTGCGCTGCGCATTCTCAATCGCCTTGGAAACCCAGGGATGCTCAATTGCCTCGCCTTTTTCCATACCCAGTTTTTGCATCAGCCCGGCTACCCGGTCTGACGCAAAGATCCGCATCAGGTTATCCTTGAGTGACAAATAGAACCGGCTTGAGCCTGCATCACCCTGACGACCGGCACGTCCACGCAACTGGTTATCAACACGCCGCGATTCATGCCGTTCGGTACCAACAATATGCAGGCCACCGGCCGCAATCACCTCGTTATGCCGCTTCTGCCACTCCTCGGTGACCTTCTTGATGGTTGCTTCATCCTTGTTATCGAGTCCCTCTATCTCAACCTGCAGGTTACCGCCAAGCACGATATCTGTACCGCGACCAGCCATATTGGTGGCAATGGTGATCGTCCCCGGTCGACCTGCCTGGGCCACGATATGCGCCTCCTTTTTATGCTGCTTGGCATTCAGCACGGCATGCTTGATGTCTGCTTTCTTCAGTAACTTTGACAGATATTCCGAGGTATCAACCGACGCCGTACCCACCAGTACCGGTTGTCCGCGTTGCTGGCAGTCGCGAACGTCCTCCATGATCGCCTCAAACTTCTCCTCGATAGTGAGATAGACCAGGTCACCCATGTCAGCCCTGACCATCGGATTGTGCGTCGGGATAACAACCACTTCCAGACCGTATATCTGCTGTAACTCAAACGCCTCGGTATCTGCCGTACCGGTCATGCCGGCAAGCTTGCTGTAGGTCCTGAAATAGTTCTGGAATGTGATAGAAGCCAGCGTCTGGCTCTCGTTCTGAATGGGGACAGCTTCTTTTGCCTCCACCGCCTGGTGCAAACCTTCTGACCAGCGCCGCCCGGGCATGGTACGTCCGGTAAATTCGTCGACAATAACGACCTTGCCTTCCTGCACAATATAATCCACGTCTTTCTGGAACAGCAGGGATGCGCGCATGGCCGCATTGAGATGGTGCATCATGCTCAGGTTGGCAGCATCGTAGAGACTCTCGCCCTCTTGCAGCAAACCTTTGCCGGTCAATAATTCCTCAACATGCTCATGTCCGGCATCGGTGAGGTATATCTGCTTGTGCTTTTCTTCCAGCGTGTAGTCGCCCGGACCGTCTTCCTCTTCCTGCAGGGTCAGTCCGACAACCAGTTCATTCATGGTGACATACAGGTCTGAACGCTCATCTACCGGACCGGAAATAACCAGCGGAGTACGTGCCTCATCAATCAGGATAGAGTCAACCTCATCCACGATGGCAAAGTTACGCCCACGCTGCACCCGTTCGCTGGTAGTAAAAGCCATGTTATCGCGCAGATAATCAAAGCCGAATTCATTGTTTGTGCCATACGTTATATCTGCTTCGTAGGCATTTTTCTTTTCTTCATGAGACTGCCCGGATACGACAACACCGACCGTCAGCCCCATAAACTTATGAACCTTGCCCATCCAGTCGGCATCACGACTTGCCAGGTAATCATTAACGGTTACGATGTGCACACCGTTGCCGGACAGTGCATTCAGGTAGGCAGGCAGGGTGGAAACCAGTGTCTTGCCTTCACCGGTACGCATTTCAGCGATTCTCCCCCCGTGCAACACCATGCCGCCAATTAACTGCACGTCAAAGTGGCGCATTTCCAGGGTACGACAGGAAGCCTCCCGTACCGCGGCAAAGGCCTCAGGCAGCAGGTCGTCCAGCGTTTCGCCGTCCGTCAGACGCTGCCGGAACTCACCGGTCCTGGCCTGCAACGCTTCATCGGTCAACGCCTTGAAGTCAGGTTCCAGATCGTTAATACGCGCCACAACACGTGACATCTGTTTCAGCTGGCGGTCATTACGGCTGCCAAACAACTTGCTAAGAATATTAAGTGCCATGAATCCTTCGAAAAAATCCAGTCTGCGGAAAGCAGGCATGATACCGCATGTGCCCGCAAATTAGCAGGTCGGAAACAGCTAAAAACAGGGGAAAGACAGTCGAAAATGCGTCGACCCGGACGCCAGGAAAGAAGGACCTATTTGCCAATATATTTGGAGGGATTGACAGTTTTTCCGTTTTGCAGCACTTCAAAATGGACATGCGGACCGGTTGATCGCCCGGTCGACCCCATCAGCGCAATCAGCTGACCTTTTTTAACCTTGTCACCAACCTTCACCAGGTGCTTCTGGTTATGTCCGTAACGTGTGGTATAGCCATTACCGTGGTTAATCTCGATCAGGTTACCGTAACCGGAACGTTTCCCTGCCACGCTGACCACGCCGTCACCCACCGTGATGACCTCGCTACCCTTCTTGCCGGCAAAATCCAGCCCCTTGTGGAAATCCTGCTTGCCGGTAAACGGGTCATTGCGCTTGCCATACCTGGAGGATAACCAGCCGTCTGCAATCGGCTTGCCAGAGGGCATGACACGCTCATGCAGACTGCGACTCATCAGCAGCGACTCCAGCACAGACAGCTTTTGTCCCCTGTCCTGCATCTCGCTGTCCAGCATATCCAGCATGGACAGGAAGTCAGCCAGCGGTACTGACTGCACTTCCACACCCTCACCCGGACCACCCACAGCCGGATCAGCATCAAAATCAAATTCTTCCTTGTCCAGACTGCCCTGCTCGACGAGCCGTTCACCGAGCGCATTCAGGCGCAACATTTGCGCCTGCATCTTGCCAATCCGCAAGGTCAGCGCGTCAATATCAGCCTGCGCACTACGGCGAGCCTCAGCGATTTCTGCCTGCTGCCCCTCCACCATACCCTGCCATTTCACCACATGTTGCAGCTCATCTTCAGCAATTCGGGTACCGGTATAGACCGCGACGGCAATCAGTATGACCAGTCCGGTGACGGCGGTTATGCCGAAACGCAACAGATCAAGCTCAAAATTCCAGACCTGTCCGCGCTTGTTTGTAAACAGTATGATGTTCATCTATAAAACCTGTTATTTAGCCTATGAACAATCCCTTGCAAATTAATAAATTATCAGGCGGCAAATATGCCAGCCTCGTCGCCCGGGCCAGAATCCTGATGGATTTACAGGTATTGCTGGATGAGCTGCTACCTGCGCCCCTTAACGAGCATTGCCGGGTGCTGGCAATCAGGGACGAAACCCTGATTCTTGCAACCAACTCGCCTGTCTGGGCGGCACGGCTGAGATTCCATGCACCACTGCTGGTAAAACAGCTGTCCAGCCACCAAAATGTAAACCTGCGCACAGTACGTGTGCGGGTTCGGCCACCCGAAAAGACTACTCCGCCAGCGCCTGCCCGCCGACAGGCCGCGCTACGCCCGGGTAAAACCGGTGCTGCCGCGCTAAAACAGGCCGCACAGACTGTATCGGACGCTGGGCTGAAAACTGCACTACTAAAACTTGCCAATCGACAAAATTTCCGCTGAATAGTTTTTTTCAGCAGAACTCAGGACGTTACGAGGAAATCAGGTCAGCTGGCAGGTACTGGCTGCAAGAATGAAATCGGGGATTCATTGGCATCGTTAAATGTCACTTCTTCCCAGGCCGATTCATCCGCCATCAGCGCACGCAACAACTTGTTATTCAGCGCGTGTCCTGACTTGTAGCCGCTAAAGGCACCAATCAGGCTATGGCCAAGCAGGTAAAGGTCACCAATCGCATCAAGGATCTTGTGCTTCACGAACTCGTCGCGATAACGCAAGCCATCCTCATTCAAAACCCGGTAATCATCCAGCACCACGGCATTATCAAGACTGCCACCAAGGGCCAGCTTGCGCTCCCGCAATTGCTCGATTTCGTGCATAAATCCAAAGGTTCGCGCCCGACTGACTTCCTTGACAAAAGAAGTAGTGGAAAAATCGATTTCAGAGTGCTGGGTGTTGGACTTGAATACCGGATGGTCAAACTCGATGGTAAAACCAACCTTGAAGCCATCAAAAGGCTCAAAGCGCGCAATCTTGTCGCCATCTTCCACCTGCACCGGTCGTTTAATACGGATAAACCGTTTCGGCGCATTCTGCTCTTCAATCCCTGCAGACTGGATAAGGAACACAAAAGGTCCGGCACTGCCGTCCATGATCGGGACTTCAGCAGCACTCAGATCAATATAGGCGTTATCGATACCCAGACCCGCCATAGCCGAGAGCAAGTGCTCAACGGTCGATATGCGGACATCTTTGTTGACCAGCGTCGTTGAAAGGCGCGTGTCACCGACATTTTCAGGGCGCGCCTGAATTTGGATAACCGTTTCCAGATCGACACGACAGAACACGATACCGGTATCAATCGGCGCCGGTCGCAATGTCAGGTAAATTTTTTCGCCCGTGTGCAAACCCACGCCGGTAGCGCGAATCACATTTTTGAGAGTACGTTGTCTAATCATGGCTCTATATTCCTCTTGAAACAGCCGTTTTCCTCAGACAAGTACCAGAAAAGCCGCGGTGACTTTAGCACACACACAAGACCCTGCATAGAAGCAGGTCACAAAAGAGTACCCTCAGCTCAGGGATATTTGTAAATCTTATCCCTATATAAGGTATACAAATAGGCTGACAGCCGTCCTTTCCGGTCCTGGCCGCCCCTCAGCCAGGACCTGTCAGCCCCCCCTGCCGGATAATGCCTAGTCGGCCTGACGTCTTAAAAATGCCGGAATATCCAGGTAATCCATATCCTCTGCCGAGTTGCCGCCAGCTGCCTGCGCCCGCTGTGCAGCCTTGTTCTTGTTGCGCAGCACCGTTGGACGATCAAAATCCTCTGACCCCTGCGCTGTCGTTGTAGCCGGCTTGTT
>DAOVVG010000113.1 GCA_030632175.1 Gammaproteobacteria bacterium | reverse complement strand
GAGTTGCATGATGAGGTGCTTGCGGTTTCGGCAACTCTGCAGGATTCCAGAGTGCTCGGCTTGTTCATGGAAAATTCTCCTGCATGGATTGTTGCGGATTTGTCAGCCGTCCATGCCGGGGTAATGAATGTTCCGCTACCCGGATTTTTCAGTGATGAACAGATACAGCATGCCATCCAGGATGCGAAAATTGACACTGTTATTACCGATAATCCCGAGAGGGTCAGGTCATTATTTCCGGGTGGCAGGGAAGTTCGTCTGAAAATCGCAGGCAAGCTTTACACGCAAATGTTTTTTCCTGCCGAAAGCGTTGACAGAAAAGACAACAGTACAGTCAAGGTTACCTATACATCAGGAACCACGGGTAGCCCCCGCGGAGTTCTGTTGTCCCTCAGCATGATAGAGACCGTTGCCGCCTCCCTCGCGGAGGCTGCCAATGCAGGCAGAGAGGATCGCGCACTGGTTGTGTTGCCATTATCCATCCTGCTGGAAAATATTGGTTCTGTTTATGTACCGATTCTTGCGGGTGCGGAAATTCTTGTTCCTGATCCTGCCGAGCTGGGGCTGAGTGGTTCAAGCCGGATAGATGCAGAACTGTTTGCTGGAGCCATGCAGAGACTCGGTCCGACAGCAATGATTCTGCCGCCGCAGCTGTTGAAGCTGCTGGTCGCATTGGCAGAACGGCAACTGTTGCCGGATTCGTTACGTTTTATCGCGGTTGGTGGTGCGCCGGTCGGTATTGCCTTGCTTGATGCGGCGCGGCAGGCGGGGTTGCCCGTTTACCAGGGTTATGGTCTGTCAGAAGCCTGCTCGGTAGTGGCCTTGAATACAGCAGACAATAATTATCTCGGTTCGGTTGGCAGGCCGTTACCACACAACGACGTGAGGATTAACGAGAGTGGTGAAATCGTTATTACAGGTGTTTCCTTTAATGGCTATCTGAATGAGCCCGCCAGAAACCCGGAAGGGGAACTGGCAACAGGCGACCTGGGTTACCTGGACGAGGAGAGTTACCTTTATGTCACAGGTCGTACCCGCAACCGTATAATCACCGGTTTCGGGCGTAATGTTTCGCCGGAATGGGTCGAGTCGGAGTTGCTCTCGCACCCGTTGATAGCACAGGCCGCCGTTTTCGGAAATAACCTGCCACACCTGGTGGCAGTACTGGTGCTGGCGTCACAGGATGCCGGCAAGGCTGTTATTGAAAGCATCATTGAAGAAGTTAACGAACGGCTTCCGGACTATGCCAGGATCGGCAGTCATGTCATAGCATCATCACCATTCAGTGTTATTTCCGGAGAGCTGGCTGTCAGTGGCAGTCCCTGCCGCGCGGCTATCGAACAGCATTATTCCGCGCAGATAAACAATCAACCAGAGGTGCAGAATGAGCAGTTTTTTCGAGCATCTCCAGGCTGAAACGCAGTCGTCACGTGAATCATTTCTCGGTATAGAACAACTGGCGCGTGGTGCGCGTGGTGAAATATCACTCGAGTCCTACGTTGCTTTCCTTGTGCAGGCATATCATCACGTCAAGCATACAGTGCCCCTGTTGATGGCATGTGGCAGCCGCATTCCCATGGAAAAAGAATGGCTGCGTGAGGCGGTTGCAGAATATATCGAGGAAGAGACCGGTCACCAGGAATGGATCCTTAACGATATCAAGGCCTGTGGTGGTGATCCGGAAATCCACCGTTACGGCCAGCCGAATCCTGAAACGGAACTTATGGTTTCCTATGCCTATGACACGATCAACCGGGGAAACCCGGTTGGTTTCTTTGGCATGGTGCTGGTGCTTGAGGGTACCAGCATTCAACTGGCCACCAATGCGGCACAGACTATCCAGCATTCCCTGGATCTGCCAGAGGCAGCATTCAGTTATCTGAGTTCACACGGTTCACTTGATATAGAGCATATGAAATTCTATGAGTCCCTGGTGAACCGTCTTGATGATGAACATGATCAAGAGGCGGTCATTCATGTAGCCAACATGATGTACCGGTTATATGGCGATGTATTCCGAAGTCTCCCACTGGATTAGAAAGAGGTTGTTATGATAAAGACTAAAACGCTTGGTGTATTTTGCGCGCTGCTGTTTGCCAGTACGGCATCGCTGGCTGATATTAATGACGATATTATGAAAATCCAGCATCAATGGGCCAGGGCCAACTACGAAACACCTGAAAGTGAGCAGGAGAAGGCTTTCGAGATGCTGGTTGCAGAGGCCAGGAAGCTTGCTGAACTTAATCCGGGACGAGCAGAGTCAAAGGTGTGGCTTGCCATTGTCTTGAGCACGGATGCCGGCGTGACTGGTGGTTTTGGTGCGCTCGGCAAGGTAAAAGAGGCCCGCAGGCAGCTGGAGGCAGCGGAAGAAATAAATCCTGATGTCCTGGATGGCTCGGTATATACCTCGTTGGGCTCCCTCTACTATCAGGTACCGGGCTGGCCTATTGGCTTTGGTGATGAAGAGAAAGCGGAGGTGTATCTGAAAAAAGCGCTTTCAATGAATCCTGATGGTATAGACCCCAACTATTTTTACGGCGATTTCCAGTTTGAGGAAGGTAACTATTCAGAAGCCATCAAGTATTTGGAAAAGGCTGCCCTGGCACCGCCCCGACCCGGACGTCCTCTGGCTGACAAGGGCCGCCAGGCAGAAATTCAGAAGAAGTTACAACAGGCCCGCAAGAAGATGTAAATCCGGTTGTTCCAGGGGAATCAGAGAATATGAAAGGTAAGCGCATTATTCTGACCGGTGCTGCCGGTGGCATTGGAACACATATCGCCAGATTGTTGTCTGCCGAGGGCGCCAGGTTATGCCTGACAGATATTAATGAGCAGGCCTTGCAGGATGTGCGACAGGCACTTGGTCGTGATGGCGTGCACACGGTCGCTGCAAATATTACAGTTGCAGATGACCGGCAGAAAGTTGTCGATGAGGCACTGCGAGAGTTGGGTGGTATCGATATATTGATCAATGCTGCGGGCATCAATCCGTTTGGTGTGTTTGCGAAGCAGGACCCGGGACTGATTCAGAAAACCGTAGAGATCAATACTCTTGCGCCAATGTTGCTCGCCCGGGCGGTTTTACCGTCAATGCTTGAGCAAGACAGCGGCCAGATTGTTAATATTGGTTCAACCTTTGGTAGTATTGGATTTGCCTGGTTTTCAGCCTATTCCGCCAGCAAGTATGCCTTGAGAGGATTCTCGCAGGCGCTGCGAAGGGAGCTGGCAGAGACGGGCGTAGCAGTCACCTATATAGCACCCAGGGCGGTCAGGACGGCTATCAATTCGCAGGAAGTCTATGAAATGGCAGAAGCTGTGAAAATGAACATGGATGAACCGGATGCGGTGGCAGAGCAGATAGTAAAAAGTATCCGCAAGGGTGATAAAGAGTGTCATCTGGGATTTCCGGAATCTCTCTTTGTACGTATTAATGCCATCTTTCCCGGGCTTGTCGACAGGGCCGTACGCAAACAAAATCGCAAGGCGCACAAGCATGCGGAAAAAGCTGGCTGATGCAGATCCTCCTGGTAGAGGATGACGTCTTGCTGGCAGACGGGTTGCGTACAGCACTTCGGCGTGAAGGTTTTTCTGTAAATCATGTTGCAACGGGCAAGGACGCACTGGCTGCGCTCATCACGAACCAGCCAGAAATTGTCATACTCGACCTCGGTTTGCCTGATATGGACGGTCTCAGCGTGCTCAAGCAGCTGCGCGCTGATGGCAAAGGCCCTCACGTACTGATTCTGACGGCACGAGATGCCACCGAGGACAAGGTATCCGGTCTTGATCTGGGTGCTGACGATTATCTGGTCAAGCCATTCGACATGCCGGAACTACTGGCCAGGCTAAGGGCGCTGGAACGCAGGACCGGTGCAGTCAGGACCGGCAGGATTTCCAATGGCCGGGTTGAACTTGATACGCTGGCGCACAGCGTTAGTGTTGATGGCAAGGAGCTGGATCTTCCACGACGTGAGTACATGCTGCTCAAGGCGCTGATGGAAAATCCGGGAAGGGTTCTTTCCAGGGAGAGTCTGGAGGAAAAGCTCTATGGCTGGGGAGAAGAGCTGGCCAGCAATTCAATTGAGGTACATGTCCATCACCTCAGAAAAAAAATCCGGGCGGATTTTATCAAGACTGTACGCGGAGTTGGATACACGGTAAGCAAGCCGTGAGGTCGATAAGGATATTTCTGGTTGTGATGCTGTTGGCGATCATGACCCTGACGGTCTTTCTGTCTGCGTTGCATGGTTACAGATCGAGTATGGCGGAAGTGCAGCAGCTGTTCGACTCAGAGCTGCTGGACAAGGCACGCTTGCTTGCGATTACCGGGAATGGTCGCTCGGTCGGAGTCGAGGTGGTCAGTATCTCCGACCAATATGCTTTTCAGGTCTGGCAGGGTGACGAAATTTTCCAGCGCTCGAGTAATACACCGCTGACTGCAATATCAAATCTTGATGAGGGCTATCAGGATGTTAATTTCGGCAGACACCGCTGGCGTACATATACCTGGGTCGACCTGGCGCGGAATCGCCGGGCAGTGACGGCAGAACGCATTGATATCAGGAATGTACTCGCAGAAAGAATCATCCTGAAGTCGGTGATGCCTGTCATCGTGACGTTGCCGGTTGCGGGCCTGCTAATCTGGCTCATCGTGGGCTATGGCCTTGCCCCCTTGCGTAATCTGGCGGCGCATCTGCGCAGCAGGCGTGCGGAAGATCTCAGGCCGATACCCGAAACCCGGCAGCCCCTTGAGCTCATGCAGGTGATTACTTCTACCAATGATCTCCTTGCCCGTCTTGAGGCGTCTTTTTTACGGGAAAGGCGTTTCGCCTCTGATGCGGCGCACGAGTTACGAACACCCATCAGTGCGCTCAAGGTCCATCTGCACAATATGTCGAAGAACCTGCCGGCCGGAGATCATGACCTTGTCCAGCTGGAGGCGGCAGTAGACCGGATGGGCAGTCTTGTTGAGCAGATTCTTGCCTTGCATCGTACCGCGCCTGACCAGTACATGGCCCGGTTCAGGGAGATTGATCTGTACCAGCTTGTTCAACAGGTCATTATTTCCTCTTACAGCGGATTTGAACAACGGGATATACAGCTGGAGTTGACCGGTGCACGCACGCTTATGTCAGGCGATCAGTTTGCGCTGGAAACACTGGTGAAGAATCTGCTGGATAATGCCTGTAAATATACCCCGGCAGGGGGGCATGTTCGTGTTTCTGTTGCTACAGACAGTGCAGGCATAATGTTGCAGGTTGAAGACTCCGGGCCAGGCGTTCCCGAGGAACACTACGAACGTATTTTTGACCGTTTTTACCGGGCAGGCGGTGACCGGCATCAATCAGGTGTGGTGGGGTGCGGGCTCGGACTGGCGATAGTCAGGCACATTGCGGATCTTCATGGCGCCTCAATACATTTAAAAAAGTCATCGTTTGAGTCGGGACTGTCTGTATCGGTAGTGTTTCCCGGGATTACCGGTAATGAGGGTGAGTGAGATGTTTTCCAGAACAAAAAAAATATATTTTCAGGCTGTGCTGGTAGTTGTCTGCAGCACCAGTGTTAACACGGTGCACGCAGACAAACCGGTTATCGAGATAGAAATTCGCGACCACCTTTTCTGGCCGTCAGAGGTGACTGTGCCTGCAAATACAAAGGTGAAACTGCTGGTCTACAACAAGGACCCGACATCCGAGGAATTCGAGAGTTACGAGTTGAATCGCGAAAAAGTGATCATGGGAAATCGAAAGGCAGTTATTTTTATCGGGCCGTTGCTGCCCGGTGTGTATCCCTTCTTTGGGGAGTTTAATCCTGATACTGCTCAGGGAAAGGTGATTGTGGAGTGAGGGTGCTGGAATGCTGCTAACGTCTGTTGTCATTGTGTTGCGCGAAGTCCTTGAGGCTTCATTGCTGATCAGTGTTTTGTCTGCGTTGTCAGGCGTGCTCGGTATTCACCGTCGCTGGATAGGCTGGTCGCTGCTGTTTGGTCTGGCGGGTGCCGTGGGGTACAGTTTTGGCGTGGCGGCAATTTCAGACTGGTTTGACGGGGTCGGGCAGGAGGTTACCAGTGCGGTAATGCAATTGCTGATTTTCCTGTTGTTGCTGATGTTTACCTTTCTTGTAGCGCAAGACCCGGGTAAGCAACGTTTCTCCGGAAAGTTGATCGTGCTGGTTATGGCTGCCACGGTCTCACTTGGAGTCACCCGCGAGGGTTTTGAGATACTGGTATATCTTTACGGGTTTTCAGCGGATTTACCCCGGTTCATAACGATACTGTCAGGATCCGTCATTGGCGCATGTATTGGTATCAGTATTGGTGCATTGATCTATTACCTTGTGTCAGCCTTGTCATATCGACTGTCGCTGATTGCTGGTCTTGGCCTGTTGGCACTGGTGGCAGCCGGAATGTTGTCGCAGGCAGTTCTTTTGCTGATCCAGGCGGACTGGTTACCCTCACAGTTTCCATTGTGGGACAGTTCCGGCTGGTTGCCCGAGAGTTCTGTAACCGGACAGCTGCTTTATGCGCTTATCGGTTATGAGGCGACACCTACGGCCCTTCAGGCGTCGTTTTATTTTGGAGGCTTGTTGCTGTTGTTGATCGTGGCAGTGTTTGCTGTCAGATCCAGAGAGCAGGCCTCATGAGTATTTTAAAAGAGATGTTTTTCCTGTTCAGGACTGTTGGACGACCGTCTTTGTTCTGTCTGTTGTGCTGCTACCAGGGTGCCGTGGTTGCAGACGGCACAGCCATCGACAAGGTTTACCATCCCTATGTGCAGCCGCAGGAACGTGAAATAGAGTTCAGGAGCATTGTTGAAAACAACAGTGATGCCTCCTCGGGCGACGAGCGTATCTATCGCCTGGGGTACGGACAGTCATTTACTGATCGCTGGTTCGGCGAAGTCTATCTGATAGGTGCGAAAAATGATGACCGGGGATTCAGACTCGAAGCCTATGAACTGGAAGCCTTGTGGCAGGTAACAGAGCAGGGAGAGTTCTTTGCAGACTGGGGGATGTTGTTCGAACTGGAGAAAGAGCATTCTGAAGAGGTTTTTGAACTGGCTACCGCGTTGCTGGTTGAACGTGAATGGCGGCGCTGGACAGGAACTGCAAATGTTTACGGTATCTACGAGTTTGGTGAGGATATTGATAACGAATTTGAGACGGCCATGGCGCTGCAGGGACGTTACCGGTACGTCCGCCAGTTTGAGCCGGCCGTTGAGTTGTATCTGGGGCAGGACACGAAGGGGCTGGGTCCCGTTGTGATGGGAAGCTTGCCGCTGGGTGGTGCCCGTCAGATTCGTTGGGAGGGGGGTGTAATTTTCGGACTAGACAGTAGTACCCCGGACCAGACGTTCAGGATATTGCTCGAGTATGAATTCTAGTCGGCAGTAATAATACCATTCAGCTGCTTGCGTAATTTGTCAGTTGCAGTGTGATTTGCTTCTGAAATAAT
>DAOVVG010000122.1 GCA_030632175.1 Gammaproteobacteria bacterium | reverse complement strand
TACGGATGCGGCATTCACAGGATTGCATTGCTAGCGTTGTCATAGGTCACCTCGTTTGTTTGTGTGTACCGTATACGGGTTTGGTCAGGCGGTTTCGTGAACGGGTTCGATGGCGCGCTGGTAGGCCGGACGGGCTGTGACGCGCTGAATGTAGGCCAGTAACGACGGATGGTCTGCAAGTAACTCGGGTAGCCAGGCCAGTGTTGTCCCCAGCATGATGTCGGCGCAGGTGAATTGTTCACCCAGCAGGTAGCCGTCGTGATCCAGTTCTTTTGAAAGCATGCGCAGTATCTGCTGATACCTGCGGGTGGAGAAGGGCACAATAGCGGCAATGCGTTTCTTCTCGGGCAGAATTTGTGTATGCATCAGGATGTCGAAGGCCGGTGGTTCCAGTGTCCCCGGGACGAAGAACATCCATTGTTCATACCGTGCGCGTTGCGGGTCGGTGCTGGCGGGTGCCAGTTTTTTCTCCGGGAAGCGGTCCGCCAGCCAGTGACAGATAGCGCCTGATTCGATCAGGGTTTCTCCATTGATGGTAACGGCGGGCACACTGCCGAGCGGATGCACCGGATTGCGCTCACCCTCAAACAGCTCAACGGGGCGCAAATGGTATGGCTGTGCAAGTTCTTCCAGCAACCAGCGCGGCCGGCTGGAGCGTGTGTGCGGGGTGTAGTAAAGCTCGATGTCCATAGGGTTGACTCCTGTATTGTTTCGTTTCAAGTGACTTGCAAAAAGAAAGTAACTAGAGTCTAGCCTTGTTACTTGCATTTTACAAGTCACTTGTTTGGTGTTATGTTAACTCCATGATTGATAGTAAAAATACAGGTAAGGGAAAGGGTGTAGACGGGCGTTCACCGTGCCCGGTGGCGTGCAGCCTTGACCTGCTGGGCGACAAATGGACCTTGCTGGTGGTACGTGACCTGTTGCTGGGCAAGACGACCTATACCGGGTTCCAGAGGTCCCCCGAGGGCATCCCGACCAATATACTGGCCGAACGTTTGAAGCGTCTGCAGGCGGCCGGGATTATCGAGAAATCCCAATACCAGGAACGCCCGGTGCGCTATGCGTATCGGTTGACTGAGAAGGGTCGCGATCTTCAGCCGGTGTTGCTGGCGATGATCGACTGGGGTAACAAACATATTCCAGGGACCGTGCCGCGTGCGGAGATTGAGGCGATGGCGCAGCGGTTGTCTGAAGAAAAGTAGAAGACAGTTACCTGGTTTAGATTCCATTTCCCCGGTGCTCCGCTGGAGCACCCGATTAATCGCCGGGTATAAAGGGGAGGGAGTCTATGGCACGCAGGTGGAGAACGGTGTGGTACAGAGGCTGTCTACCGCTCACTGTCGCTGGAATGATGTGCTTGCCAGCAAGATGCCAGATGTGTGCACTGAGCTATTTTGTTACGCCCATAAAAAAAGCCCGGTATTGAACCGGGCTTTTTATTAGTGCTTGCAGACTACATTACTTACGTGCGCTTGGGCCGTTGTTTACCAGTCCGTTGCTCATGTAGGTATGGAAGTACTCCAGCGTCTTGTACTCATCACTCTGAGGTTTGTAGGGCTTGGCACGGACCTGCTTGTTACAGCCGCCGTAGCGACGATGCAGTGTACCCAGACCACCCCATTTTGAACGATACACCGGGAAGCCAGTTGTATGTCCCAGTGCCGGGCTCAGCAGGTCGGCACGGATCTTGTTGCCCGAGTAGTAGATATGACAATCTGCACAAGCCATGTTCAGCTGCCCGCGCTTGGCATAGAAATGATCCTTGCCTTGCTGGTAGGCCGCCATAGCAGCCGGATCGTTTGTTGGGACAACAACATTGGTGATCTGTCCCCGTGAGGTGTCGTTCATGTAAGCGGAGATGTCAGCGATGGCACCTTTCTGCCACTTGAGTGGTTTCTCTCCATTCACTGCACGGCAGGCGTTGATTGAGCCTTCCAGTGTGATTACCTGGCCGGATTCATTGTCGAAGAACGGATACCGGTGGGCAATACCGATGCCGCCTTTGTCAAAACAGTCAGCATATGACTTGCCGTTTGCAAATGGCGTAGTGTACAAGGTTTCGCCTTTCTCAATGTTCAGCTCATAGGGAGGGAATTCCTCGATTTGTTCCCATTGCTCCCTGGATGCCTTATCAATTGAGTAAACGCCGTTTACATAATCGTTGAAGGGCGTACCGGGAAAGCGGTTTTTAAAGTAGGCCCTGAATTCTTTCAGATCCTGCTCCGGTGATGCCTGTACCGACAGTGCAGTACCGCCGAGAAGGCCAAGTACGAGTGTAGCTATCAGGAGTTTTTTCATTAAATGTTTCCCCTACAGATCTAATGGTTGCGTAATTTTGGTCGACATGTGATCACTTGATGACAACGTCGGATGAATCTTTCTCGCCTTTGTTGTCAACCCAGCTGAGGTTGATCGTGTCACCTGCAGCTGCACCCTTGAAGTTGAATGACAGGTAAGGGTTCTTGGAGATTGCCGGACCCCAGTTAGCCGTCATTATAGTTGTGTCCTTGTGCTTGCAGACAACTTCCTGAATGAAGTGGGCAGGAATCTTCTTGCCCGTTTTCTTGTCTTTCTGCAGACCCGTATCCATCGGGTGACTGATCAGCACCTTGAGCGTGGTAACTCCGTCTGTGATTTTTGCGCGCATTTTAATGCTTGCCATGGTTAGTCCTCTTGATGTCCTTTGATTTTAGAATATGTATTAGCAGGAATGGATTAACCGCCACAGCCGCCGATGGTTACTTTGACTTCCTTACTGCTGCTGAAGAGCTTGTCACCGGCCTTGACGACCGCGATAACGTTTGCAGTTTTACCCATTTTTATACGGGTTGAAACGTAACCTTCCGTGCCAGGACCCAGTTTAAAATCGGCTGTCAGCGGCAAGGCGTTCTTGTCAGCGAAAAGGCTGATTGAAGAGACGCCATCAATGCTTGTGGTAACCGAGACAGGTACAACTGCGCCGTTTTCAGCAATATCAGGTGCCTTGATCTTGATCTTGTCACTCTTGTCCATGCTTGAGGAGCCGTACAGTGCAGTTAAGCCCCCGTTTATGTCAGTTGCTTCAAAAGCTGCTTTTGACCAGGCGGCCATAGAAACCCTTGGTGTAAGCAGGCCGGTACTGACCGCTATTCCCACTGCGCCTGTGGCCAGGGAGCCTTTGAGAAATAGCCTGCGTTTCATGCTTGTCACGTGTCATTCTCCTGAGAATTTGGAATGGATGATCTTTGGTTTTATAGCGTGTAGACGTATTCGACAATCTGGTCAATCTCTTCTTCAGAGAGGACCCTGTTACGTCCAAACGGGATCATGATGCTGTTTGGATTGAGAGTGGTTGCGTCCCAGATCTGGGCGCGCAGCTTTGCCCTGTCAGGGAAGCGGGCCTTCATAGCGGTCAGAGGTGGTCCGATGTTGCCCGGTAATGTTCCGTCACCCATGCCGTGACAGGCCAGACAGTTACCCTTCTTGCGGTCAAAAGAGACTGCTTTACCCTTTTCGACGACAGAGCTTGCTCCGTCAGCGGCTGATGCAGGGAATGAGGTGAGTAATAATGCCCCGACCACAGCTGCAAGTGAAAACGTTGACTTGAAAAGTTTCTTCGCGGTATGCCGCATCGTGTCTTCTCCTAAATGATTTGTGTTGTTACCAAAAGCAATAATTTTGATGTGTAGCTTCTATGCGGACTTAGCGCAACCCACGCTGTTGGGTGGATTCCATGCTGTATTGCTTGACAGCGGTTTCAGCCTGGAACCTTGCCTTGTCAGCCAGCTTGATCGCCTTGGTGTTGTCACCCGCACTGGCAGCTTCCTTGGCCTGTTTGGCAAATTTCTCGGTGTCTCTCCAGATCCAGTCATTGGCTTTTGCCGCCTTAATGGCGTCATTGGCGTTTGCGATGGCGGTGTTGGCTTCGGCGCTTGCTTTTGATCCCCCGGCGGAGTTGCTGGCGCACCCGTTGATCAGCCACACCGAAAGTAGGGCGGTTGACAGCAGCTTGATATTAAAGCTTGTTTTCATTGATTAACTCCAGATTGGTTGGTGATGCAGTAAAAATCTGATTTTATATCTCGTAGTTCTGGGTGAGGAAACTAGCACCCGTATTTATGTTGTGTCAAGCAGGGTTTTTTCCTCTATTACTATTTGTAATTATTCTAATTTTCACTCCTGTCTTTCTGCTTTCAGCAATGCTTCCAGGTTTGCGATACGTGCCTGAATGCGTGCTGTCTGGTAGGCGCTGAGCGCGGGTGCTTTCTCAGCCAGTTTTAATTGTTCAATTGCCTGATTTGTATAGCCATTCAGGAAGTAGTACTGGGACATTGCGGTATGTGTCTGCACCGGATGATTGGTTGCGCCGGCAGCCTGGGCCAGTAATTTATAGATCTGGGGGTCCGCGTCGTTGTTGCTGGTGACTTCCGAGAGCAGCGTATAGGCCCTGTCGGATTTGCCGGTGGCCATCAGGGTGGTTGCATAAGGCAGGATAACCATGATCTCACCGGGATATAAACCCAGTGTGTCCTTGTATATGTCCAGCGCTTCCTGTTCCTGTTTTGCAGCACGCAGGATTCTGCCCAGCGCCAGTCGATAGGTGATCCGATCCGGGTCATTTTTGTGGAGCTTCTGCATGACGGGCAGGGCTTCGTTGTGTCTTTCGTTCATCGATAGCAGTAAGGCAAACTCATATTGTTCAACGGGTGTTTTACCGGCTGATTTCCCCTCGTAACGTCGGGTATCAGCCAGTACCTGCCTGGGGTTGGCAAAGTTGTTGACGCGCAGCTTTGCCTGCAGCAAAAAGAAGTCCAGGCTGGTGTATTCCTTTACCCTCGGATAGGTATCGGCCCGTGCAGTCGCTTCTGAAATACGATTGGTCGTTACCGGGTGAGTACTCAGAAATTCCGGTGGACGGGTGCCATACAGTTTTGAATTTTTCTGTAAGCGCTCGAAGAACTGCGGCATGCCGTAAGGATCAAATTCTGCATCGGCCAGTGTCTGGATGCCGACACGGTCGGCCTCCTTTTCATTTGCGCGGGTGAAGTTGATCTGGCTTTGTATGCCGGCCGCCGAGGCGGCAGTCAGTGCGGCGGCCCCGGCTGAAGGATCGGCGGTTGCCCCGATCAGGATGGCGGCCAGAATGGCAGCAGTCGTTGGCAGGCTCATCCTTTCCTGGGCCTGAAAGGCGCGCGCCAGGTGGCGCTGGGTGACGTGTGCGATTTCGTGGGCCATCACACCCGCCAGTTCGCTTTCTGACTCGGCTGCGAGGAACAGCCCAACATTGGCCCCGATATATCCTCCGGGGCCGGCGAAGGCATTAATGCTGGCGTCGTCCACCAGAAAGAAGGTAAATCCGTAGCCCGGGTTTTCGCTGTAAATGGCCAGCTTATGCCCCAGTGCCTGCAGGTAGGCAGTGCTTTCCGCGTCATCCAGTACCATGCCGGCCTGACGGACCTGCCGCATGAAATAAGCACCCAGTTCCTTGTCCTGCTTGGGAGTAATGACCTGACCGGAGGCGTCGCCCAGGTTGGGGAGCTCATCAAAATCGGATGCCGGCAGCACCACCGGCGGGGGCAGGATGAGTAGCAGGGCAATGAGCAGTCGGGACAGGGTGTGCATTTAGAATAATTAAGTATAATTTACCGCTGAGTGGGTTCAGACAGGGAATTGACATCCTGGTTCAATGGGTTGCGGTTGCGGGGTCTCCCCGATGGGGTCTTGCCTTCCGGAGCGTGATATCATAAGTTCTCCGATGTATTCTAATCTCATTATCAATGGTCCGCACAGTCGGATTGATACAATAGCACTAAAATTTTTAAAGGAGAGTTGTGATGGCAGATTTTGATGACGAACTTGATGCAACGGGTCTGAATTGCCCTTTGCCTATCTTACGTGCAAAGAAAGCCCTGAATGGTCTTGAGGCTGGCAAGGTGCTGCGCATCATTGCAACGGATCCGGGTTCGGTCAAGGACTTTGAAGCATTTGCCAAGCAGACTGGCAATGAGCTGATGTCTTCTTCTGAAGAAGATGGCAAGTTTCTTTTCCTGATGAAGAAGGGCGGCTGATACAGGCAGCCTTCTGAAGCAGGTATAAAAAAACCCCGGCTAATGACCGGGGTTTTTTGTGCCTGTTACTTGTCCAGGCGTTTATTTGAACTTCCAGTTTACCTGTGCGCTCAGAATATCCACCTTTGAATCATACTTGCCGGACAGTCTGTGGCCGCCGGATGTCTGGCCCTGGGTCGGGTCGTGGTTGTCTGAGACACCCTTTAGTTTCGGATCATCAACAAACAGGTGTGCGTAGCCAAAGTCAAAGCTCAGGTTTGGCGTATAGCGATAGGTCAAACCCAGCGCCAGCCAGGTGCGATCGTTACCCGGTACCCGGGGGGAACGCAGGCTGTCCTTGGGTATCGGGGTTTCATCCAGGGCAACACCGGTGCGGAATGTCCATTTTCGGTCATGTGTGTACTCGGTGCCAATGGAATAGCGGAAGCTGTCATCATAGTCCCATACTGCGACGCTTCTTGAGCCGTCCTGCAATTTGATATCAAGTGTGTCGATATCGCTCCATTGTGTCCAGGTGACATCTGCCATGAAGGCCCATTGTGTGTTCAGGGAGTAATAACCGCTGAGCGATACGCTGTCCGGGAGGGTGAGATCAAGTTTTGCTTTCTGCCTGCTGTTAAGCACCGGCCCGGATACCTTGGCATGACCATCCAGCGTCAGGTCGATCTCGGAACGATAGTGCAGGCCAATACGGCTGTTCTGCGTTGGTTCAAGCAACAGTCCGGTATTAAAACCATAGCCCCAGTCATCCGCGGTCATCTTGACGCGGCTGTCAAACGTCCTGGTGCCGACCTCGGTCGGAAACCAGGGGAGTGATGGGGCCCCGGAGGCAAAGTCACCCAGGCCAACATCGGCTGCATTGGTCAGTTCGCCGTCTGCATACAATGCGCTGAGGCCAAAACCAATCGAGACGTTGTCGTTGAACCTGAAGGCCATTGTAGGATTGATATTGACGGTGAGTAATTCCGATTTAATCGCATGGTAGCGCCCCACCCCGTTTTTACTGTACTCGCTTTCAAGGCCGAACGGGACGTTGATGCCGAGGCCGAACCATACCGTGTCACTGTACTGGTGCGAGATGTAGCCATTGGGTACGACGGCGGTCAGATCGAGGTCGTCCTTCTTTTTACCATCAATAGATGATCCGCCGACCAGCGGGATGTCATCCCGGTAT
>DAOVVG010000257.1 GCA_030632175.1 Gammaproteobacteria bacterium | reverse complement strand
GCTGGCACACCTGCGCGAACTGGACAGCAAGTATAAAACCTGATGCATACAGTGATGATAGATGCGTAAACGTAAACCTGCGTGTACCATTACTGCCATGAGAGGCGCTACAAGCACATGACACAGGCATTGGCCATTGCTGCCGGCGGCGCCGTCGGTGCGCTACTGCGATACTGGACATCAGTCGCTGTTCACAGCCGTCTGGGAACGGCATTTCCGTACGGTACACTGTTCGTCAACATACTGGGCAGTCTGTTGATGGGGTTTCTCTATATCTGGCTCATTGAGCGTCTTGCAGCAGGCCCGGCGCTACGTGCGTTCCTGCTGATCGGCGTACTGGGCGCCTTCACAACCTTCTCGGCGTTTTCCATGGAAACTCTGAATCTCATTGAAGCAGGACAACCCGGCAAGGCACTGCTCAATGTGCTCATTAGCGTCATCGTGTGCATTGCAGCGGCAGGACTGGGTATTTTTGCAGCGAGGCAGTTATGAATACACTGGATGTCACCTGTGTCCGCATCTACCTGACAGAAGGAGAGGGTGTGCTGGATGACTTGCTGAGTCATCTCCACGACGAAGAAAAAGTGCAGGGTGTAACGGTATTCCGTGGCATCAGCGGTTTTGGAAGATCCGGGAAAATGCATTCTTCATCACTCATGGACATGTCACTGGATCTGCCGCTGGTCATTGAATTCTTTGATGTCCCCGAGAAGGTAAATATAATTCTTGAGCATATTCGCAGAATGGTTGAACCCGGTCACATCGTCTGCTGGCCGGCCACGCTGGTTGTTTAAATAAAAAGGAAAGACATGCTTGACCCCAAATTTTTACGTAACGATCTGGAAGGTGCCGCACAACAGCTGGCACGGCGCGGCTTCACGCTGGACACAAAAAAGTTGCAGGCACTGGAAGATCAACGCAAGGATATCCAGACCCTGACTCAGGAACTACAGGCAGAACGCAATGGCCACTCCAGGAACATTGGCAAGGCCAAGGCAAATGGTGAGGATATCGCACCTCTGTTGAAGGAAGTCGAGGGCCTGGGAGAACAGCTCAAGAACAAGGAAAACGAGCTGGCAGTTTTACAGAACGAATTAAACGACGTTCTAATGGGGATACCCAACATTCCGCATGAAACAGTACCCGGGGGGAAAGGGGAAGAAGACAACCCGGAACTCAGAAGCTGGGGTGAACCGACACAGTTCGATTTTGAACCCAGAGATCATGTTGACCTGGGGGAACAGCTGGGGCAGCTCGACTTTGAGACGGCGGCCAAATTAACCGGTTCGCGCTTCTGTGTCATGCAGGGGCCACTGGCCCGACTGCACCGGGCACTCATCCAGTTTATGCTGGATACACACACCCGCGAACACGGCTACCGCGAAGTCTACGTCCCTTACCTGGTCAACAGTGACAGCCTGCAGGGCACGGGGCAACTGCCAAAGTTTGCTGAAGACCTGTTCAGAATGGAAGGTGAAACAGGGTACTACCTGATACCCACTGCAGAAGTACCGGTCACCAATCTGGTACGCGATACCATCGTAGATGCCGCATCATTGCCAATTCGATACACCGCGCATACACCGTGTTTCCGATCGGAAGCCGGTTCCTATGGAAAAGACACGCGCGGCATGATTCGTCAGCACCAGTTCGAGAAGGTCGAAATGGTACAACTGGTTCGTCCAGAAGAATCCTATGATGTGCTGGAGCAATTAACTGCCCATGCGGAAACCATTCTGCAGAAACTCGAATTACCTTACCGCGTCGTTACACTGTGTACCGGCGATATCGGATTCTCTGCTGCAAAAACCTATGATCTTGAGGTATGGCTGCCGGGGCAGCAGAAATATCGGGAAATCTCCTCCTGCAGCAACTTCGAGGCTTTCCAGACACGTCGCATGCATGCGCGCTGGCGTAATCCCGAAACCGGCAAACCGGAACTGCTGCATTCAATCAATGGCTCGGGGCTGGCCGTTGGCCGAACACTGGTTGCCGTAATGGAAAATCATCAGCAGGCAGACGGCTCAATTCGCGTACCTGATGCCCTGAAACCCTACATGGGCGGTGTTGACGTCATAGAAAGGCTCTCTACATAATCCCGGCTATTCAGCCACATCACACAGATGTCCGTACTTTTACTCATTGCACACATGATAACAATCATGCAATAACACTATGTTTTTTCTATGGATATTCTTCATATAATTCGTAGCCCTGTTGCTGCCGGCCTGCGCGACACCAGTTAAACCAACACCCCAGCCTGAAAGCCATGCGCTTCCCGCCAGTCCTGCATCAGCGTCGACATTAGCAATTCGGTCGTGATTCAGATACTTCTAAACTTGCTTCACTGAACAGTTCGCATCCGGGTTTTCCGGACCTGACCTGGTTGCGGCTACAAGCCGATACATCAACCAGTTGAGACTACTCTTCTTTATTATTCAGAATTGCATCCAGCCCCTTGATCCTGGCATTACTTGCTTCTATTTCCTGTTCAGCCGAAGTCTTCTGATAGCCTTCCAGCTTGCCAAGACCTGCTTCCAGCTCCTTGAGTCGGTTCAACAGCTGTTCGCGATGGTCTTTGAGGTTTTCGATCCGCTCCGCTTCATCCGCCTTGTCGAAAATGACATTTTCCGGCGCATCTGTAGCTGAAACCGGGGACGATTTGTCGCCGCTGGCTGGCGTCTGTGGAATAAACACCTGTTCCGGCGGCAGTGGCCGCTGATTCATAAAAGCGGGAGAAACAATTTCGATCCCCGCTTCATGCAGACAATCGAGCATCGCCTTGCGCAGATCCGAACCGGTGGTGATCAGCAGTTTTACCTCCCTGAGCAAACCGGCAATGCGATAGGTGATGGAAAAATCGCCCAACTCCCTGACCCGAACATGTGGATCTTCAAGACCGCATCTTTCAGCCGCGCCAAGCAGATATTTTTCTACTACCCCATGATGCACATCATAGCCCAGTGACACTTCGGCAGAGACAATGGTCGCCTCCGGATTGATCACCATGACTTTCTCGGACAGCAGTGATGTGTTGGGCAGATAGGTAAAGTTACGGTGCCGCGTCTGTATTTCTGTCTGTATCAGGCCGATTTCTGTAATGCGCCCAAGGTCATCGCCATGCGAAATGAAATTTCCCGGTCGCAGGCGGCGGGTAGCGCGCAGCGTGAATCCGGCGAGTATATTGGCAGCAAAAGTTGTCGATGAAAACGCGATAACCACCGTCAACACCAGGCCCAGCAAAGTAAGCAACTGATTGCGGACCGAGACATCCACCGGCATGACCAGTACCACACTGATGATGGCAATAATGACAGCGAAAAGGGTTATAAACTGGCGCGGGAAGGGATCTGACTCATGGTTCTTGCCTTGCTTGTAGCGAACCAGCCAATGAGCGAGACGCGCTATTGCCGTGACGACGGCAATCACCAGCAATACCGGGATAAATTCAATCAGGGTTCCTGACCAGTTTTCGATTATCTTCATGATTTAGTCTGATGCAGGCTTGAATAACATCGTATTCACAACACCATCATGTCGGGAAACAGCAATCTGCGGGTGGTCAAGGCGATACATTGCATGTCTGGTCCTTTCTATCGTCATCCCGGGATAACAAGACAGCGTGTCAGCGTGTTGTTTTCAACAGCAGGCTAATGAGTGTGTTTGCCAACGCTTCATTGGCTCTTGAGGACTTTCCGGCCAGCATTCCGGCAAGAAAGGCCATGCCAACAGTTTCGCGCGGTTTGTCGCGGATGAATGCAGCAGGCCCCATATTGTCAGCGACACTTCGCAGACGCGCCTTGGCCTGTTCCGGCGTTAACGACTTAGCTGTATTCCGATCCACAGTATCACCAG
>DAOVVG010000200.1 GCA_030632175.1 Gammaproteobacteria bacterium | reverse complement strand
TATTTCGGTTTTGCCTTTATCGCCAGCTGAAAGTGACTGATGGCCTCGGCAGGCTGCCCCCCCTCCGCTAAAGCCCACCCCCAGCGAGTGTGGAGTTCAGGATAGAGGGCACATCTTGCAGAACAATGCCTGGACACATATGCCATCTCGCCTGCAACACTTCTCAGCCAGCGCTTTCGCTCACGTTGATCAATCGCGCTTTTCGCTTTTTGTTCGGCATATATACCACTGCAATAGTGGTGAGTATGTTCATAGACATCGCTCAGGGAGCCACGCCATCTTCTGAACTCGGCATTATTGATTCCCCTGGCCCTGTCCTTGCAATATTGTGGCAACAATCGAGTATCCTGCCGCCATTCTTCTGCTGCAGACAGGTTATGCCACAAAATAGAAAAACCAAACACAAGGAACAGGAGAATACGCAACATTAATCCTCATCACCTCTCCAGGAGGTTTTCGCCTTAAGGAATCTCTGATTTATGCGTCATTGCGAGGTATGAAGTGATGTGGCAATCTCCATGTTACTGATTCCATAGTATGAGATTGCCGCGCTTCGCTCGCAATGACGGAGTTTCGTTAATTAATCAGAGGTTCCTTAACAATTAAGTACTGATTAAAATAGACATTGACCATAACGTCAATGATGCTAAATAAGCAGCAGGACTATTGCAGTGTTCCAGACAGGTTGACGGCCTATAAGAGTTGTCCATTATTGCGGATACCCCTGCCCGGCCGGTTTTCGGAATGAGGCACCGCGAGAGCCTTCTCTTCATCAGCCGGCAGCGAGTTCTACGGCTGACTGGCTTGCCCGCTTCAGCAATGCGGGAGAAGCTCTTATTTATATATTTTCGTTTACATTCAAAAGCCTATAAAGTACCATTTGCTTTCAGCATTAACCTGCCCACGGGACTCTGGGCCCCGGATATGCCGCCAGCCATGTGAAAGCCACGATGTGGCTAAGACGCCGGCGTTTTCAGCCGATAAAGTAAATCATGGCTCGGGGGTAGATGCGCTCTATTCGTATTCGTCGTCTGTGAGGGATGTCAGGAAACCAGGCCGCTCGTGCTGCTTCAGGATAACAGCAAAAATACAGTAGCGGATTATTAGGGTACGCCAGCATTATTCATGTGCCCATAAAGCAGACCAGTCAGGAAGCGTTGCGGCTGATATCAGCAAAAACAGGACATGATCAGAATAGCAAAAAACCTTTATGCCTACCGCGAGCTGGTGGCGGAACTGACCCGGAAAGATATCACCGTGCGTTACAAACAGGCGTATCTGGGAATCGCCTGGGCGGTACTGAGACCACTGGCACTGATGCTCATCTTTACCCTCGTAAAGAGTTTCGTCGGAATCGACAGTGGTACTATCCCCTACCCCATCCTGACTTTCGCAGCCCTCATGCCCTGGGTCTTCTTCCAGGATGCCACGACAGAAGGGATCGAGAGTGTGGTGAAAAATTCGAGCCTGGTACGAAAAATCTACTTCCCGCGGGAAATCTTTCCCCTGACAGCAGTCACCACCAAGCTGGTTGAATTTGGCATCAGCTCGTTCATCCTGGCTGCGCTTATGGTCTGGTACCAAATGGCCCCTACTGTGCACATCTTGTGGGTGCCCCTGATCATCCTGTACACATTGCTGGTATCGCTGACCATCGCACTCATGGGAGCCGCAGTAAATGTAAGCTATCGTGACGTGGGCGCCGCGCTGCCGATACTGCTCTCCCTTCTGATGTACGCATCGCCCGTGATCTATCCTCTGCAGCTGGTCAAAGATAAACTCGTCATCCAACAGGCAGCTGGTGAGTGGTCGGACCTGCTCTACACTATCTATACTCTCAACCCGCTCGCCGGCATCATCGACAGTTTCCAGAATGTCGTCTTGCGCGGCCTGCCACCGGATTTCACCAGCATGCTGCCGGGGATGGTGCTGACAGCCATTCTCCTGCCATTAAGCTACCGGTTTTTCAAATGGGAAGAGGCGTATTTTGCAGATGTCATATAACGGGCATAACCAGGGAACAACCTCTCTGACCGAGGGAATTTGAGTACCTGCATCAATCTTGAAAAGCCTCCTGACCACAAACAGCTTTCACTATGTCAATCATCGAAGTCAATCATGTCTCCAAGGAATACCGACTGGGTACGCTCACCAGCCTGAAGGACTCTGCCAAAAACATGGTGCGGCGCCTGCGCAAGCAACCAGTACAGAAGCGAATCCCCTTCAAGGCGCTGGATGACATAAACTTCACAATCACCGAAGGTGAGGTCGTTGGCATCATCGGCAATAATGGCGCCGGCAAGAGCACGCTCCTGAAACTGCTGGCACATGTCACCACCCCCACAACAGGCAACATCGCCGTGCATGGCAAGGTGGCCCCCCTGATCGAGGTCGGCGCCGGACTTGTACCCGACCTCACGGGACGGGAAAATGTCTACTTGAATGCAACGATTCTCGGGATCTCACGGGCAGACATTGCCAGGAAGTTCGATGACATCGTCAGCTTCTCCGAGCTGGAAGACTTTATTGATACCCCCATCAAGCGTTACAGCTCGGGAATGAAAATACGTCTGGCCTTTTCCATAGCAACCAGCGTGGATGCAGAAGTCCTCATCATTGATGAAGTGCTGGCGGTCGGTGACCTGGCGTTTCAGCGCAAGTGCTTCGACCGCATGGAAGAACTGATAAAGGGGCGCGGCAGCACAGTATTGATTGTCAGTCACAATATTCGCCAGATTGAACGCATGTGTTCACGCGTGCTGCTACTGGACCATGGCGAGGTGGCTGCAGACGGCTTGCCGCTGGATATCGCCGATTTGTTTTACCGGCGCAGCAATGAAAAAATCAATGCGAATCACAAGAAGTCCCTGCAAGGGAAGGTACACAAATACTCCTCGGGAGAAATCGAGCTGCTCTCGGTCGAGCTACTCAATGAGCAGGGTCAGCCTACCGACTCCCTTCCGTCAGGTGGCACGCTGAGGGTGCGAGTGAAATTCAACGTAAACCAAACCCTTCAACGCCCGGAGATTGTTGTCGGCACCCATACGACTGATTTTTTCTACCTGAGCGCCTCGTCTACCGCACTGATCGAAGACCGACCCGATCTCGAAGTTGGCACACACGAAGTGGAGTACATTGTACCGTCATTCCCTTTGGTTGCAGGGACATACTGCGTCCGGTTCGCAATTTTTGATCAGCACCAGCGCAAGGTTTTTACTGGAGAAACTCTCAAAATCTTCACCATCCTGCCGACCTCTATGGAAATTCGGGATGCACCGATGCGGAGGCTGTATCTGCCGACCCAATGGCGCCTCGACGGAGTGCCTCATAGCAGCCCCATGCCTGCTCCTGCTGAAGCAGCCGGCTCTTGAGAAGCCGGTGGTGCTCATTGCCTTTCACATGATTTGTGTCCCGGACAGGACACTCGGCACTGAAACCGGAGAACGAGCTTTGCAACTCAAGTGTGTGTGAAGAGGACAGAGTGAATCAAGAGGGTTCCCAGCTTTCTACAGCCATGCCATTACGTACACACAAGATAGTTCGACTCAGTTGGCGATATATACAAATTATGAATATGGGCAGGAAACTATGAAACTTGCAAAAGAAAAAACCAGATCACTTGGATTTGGAGTCATTGCAGGCCTGGTAGGTGCCGCACTAAGCGGTGTATTTGCAATGTTAGGTGGCGCCTCCCCGGGGGCGACAATCCCTGTATTTATTGGCCTGGCTATCGTTGTCGGTACCGCGCACTACTGGAAGACGATTCTAATCCAGACCATGCGCGACGAGTTCAAGCAGGTAAAAAACCGTCTTTCCCTGCTAGGAGACGGCATAACCGAGACGCAAGGCCTTGTACAACTGTCTGGCCTTAATCAGCCCTATCCGCTGCCATTTGGAGGAAGCTGGGCACTTACCCCCGACGCGGCCGCCATTCTTGCACGGGAGATCGCTATCAGACGACCGAACACCATTGTGGAACTCGGTTCGGGCGTCTCCACCCTGATGGCGGGAAGGATCCTCCAGCAAATGGGATCCGGCCATCTGATTTCCCTGGATCATGACCCGGCCTGGGCAGCGGAAACCCGTCGGCATATTATAGCCAGCGGGCTACAGGACTATGTCGAAGTCATCGATGCCCCCCTGACCAGACAACAATTCGACGGCAAGGATTTTGACTGGTACCAGATCCCAGATCAACTGCGTCAACTCGAACAAATCGACATGCTCACGGTTGACGGCCCCCCCCAGACAGCGGATTCTACAGTGCTTTCCAGATATCCCGCCTTGCCGGCATTTGCTGCCCAACTCTCCAGCCAGGCGGTCATATACATCGATGACGCAAAACGCACTACGGAAAAGGAGATGGTAGAACAATGGCTGCAACTGTACCCGGGATGGAAATCACGGATGGTTGATACCATTCCGGGGACATGCTTTCTTGAAAGACAGGAGTGAAGCAAAAGGTGCTTACCCGCTTGAGCGTCCCATCCCGAAAATATGGGTAATAGCAAACAACCGCTAATCTCGGTCATTATGGCCTGTTACAATGCTGCCTCATACGTGGAAGAGGCGGTTTCAAGTGTGCTGCGTCAGACCTACCCGCACACCGAGGTCATTGTGGTTGACGATGGCTCCCGCGATGCGTCGCCCGATATCGTAAAACACCTGGCAGAGACCCATCCAGGTCGTGTCAGGCTGAAACACCTCAAGCACTCAGGCCCCTATCCTGCCAGAAACCTGGGCCTCAGCCATGCACGCGGTGACTACATCGCCTTCCTGGACGCAGACGACTGGTGGCGAGAAGACTGCCTGGAAAAACTTCTGGGCACGCTACAGGAAAACGGGGCTGACCTGACCTACTGTGGTTGGCAGAATGTCGGG
>DAOVVG010000175.1 GCA_030632175.1 Gammaproteobacteria bacterium | reverse complement strand
GGCCGCCACGCAACACTGGCCACATGAACCACCGGCGTGGCTGCCCTACGGGAACAGCCTGCCTGCCAGCCGTGCAGCCGCGTCTGCCGCCGCTGCCTTCTCGCCGCTAACCCGGCTAGCGCCGGACAATCCTCGTGGCTGGAACAATCTCGCCTATGCCCTGTTACAGACCGGCTGCCCGCAACAGGCAAAACGGGCAGCGGCCTGCGCCGTCAGACGCGGGGGTGATGAGGCCAACTACCGGGATACGTTTGCGGATATAAACAATCTCGCGCAAGGTGCCGACCACCGGCGGTGCGTGCCGATCGCATGCGAGGAATAATGACCTCCAACGCGGCCCATCGCGGACGAGATCCGCTCCTACAGGTGCTCTTTTTGATCGCGGACGAGGTTCAATCACGCCGGTGTTTTTTTGTAGGAGCGGATCTCGTCCGCGATACCCCGGCAAAAAACAGCAGCTAGTTCTGCCACACCGCACAGCCCTGGTCACGCAACCAGTCTGCCAGCGCGGCTTCACGCTCATTATCACTGAGCCCCTTGCCTTCGAAACCCTCGATAAGCTCGAGCGCCAGCTCAACACCGTATTTACGCGGGTACTTACTGCTTCTGTAACCGGCCCTGTGCTGCTCAAACCGGTCGCCGGGGTCATGAATGGTCATGCCCACATATACGCACGGCATCCCCTCGATGTAACCGGGGTTCTCCTGGCGAAAGTCCTTAATCCACAATACTTCGGGATCAAGCGTAATAACATACAGGTTGCGGCGCTTTTTCTTTTTGGCGGCCACGCGGGCCTTCTTCTGCCACTGCAGGATTTTCCGGTCGCGTTCCTCATCATCCATCAGCCATCCCCCGCTATCCGATCACGCCCGCAGTGAATATAGTCGTTTGGCAAACATGCAGGTAGAATAGCAGCCCGCTCAGTCAACACGACAAGGAATTTTCATGAACGACGCTACAGCCTGCCCCTGCAACTCCGGTCTGCCTTACGCCACCTGTTGCGAACCACTCATCAAGGGCGTTGCCAGGGCATCCGGCCCGGAAGCACTGATGCGTGCACGCTATTCAGCCTTTGCGCAGCAGGAAATGCCCTACCTGCTGGAAACCCTGCATCCCGGCCAGCGC
The DNA here is from genome assembly GCA_030632175.1 of Gammaproteobacteria bacterium. Lineage (GTDB taxonomy): Bacteria > Pseudomonadota > Gammaproteobacteria > UBA9214 > UBA9214 > UBA9214. The sequence continues at coordinate 4,423 of DAOVVG010000175.1, read as the reverse complement.
AGTGACTATGATGAGGAAGGCGCCACCAGGTGGGCCCGCGAATCGGACTGGACCGGACTGGAAATTCTGGAAGTCAGCGGTGACCCGGCAACAGGAAATTCCGGCAGCGTCGAATTCAAGGCCAGTTACCGACGTAACGATGAGAAGCTGGAGCACCATGAACTGGCCGAATTCAGAAAGACAAATGGCACCTGGTATTTCTATGACGGCAAGATGGTCACCGCCGGCCAGTACCGGCGCGAAGCACCCAAGGTCGGCCGTAACGACCCCTGCCCCTGCGGCAGTGGCAAGAAATTCAAGAAATGCTGCGGCAAAAACTGAAGCCGCCGTAACAGGAACCCTGCCCCCGTTTACCGTGTACCCGCGCCTGCGACAGTCACCTGGGCGGCAATGCAGCCTGCAACAGCCGCGCAACATTGCCCCCCATGATTTTCGTGATATCGGCCTCTGAAAACCCGTCCGCCAGCAGCCCGGCCGTAATCTGTGCAACACCGGTAGTATCAAACGGCGTCTGCACCGAACCGTCAAAATCTGAACCCAGGGCCAGATGCTCAACACCCACAAGATCAGCCGCATAACGTATCGACCTGATGATCGCCGTCACATCCTCACCACAACTTGCCTTCGGCCAATAGCCGATCCCGACAACACCACCGGTTGCAGCAATTGCGTGCAATTGTGCATCTGTCAGATTACGTGAACCCTCACACGTTCCACGCACACCGGTGTGTGAACTCACTACCGGACGTGTCGCCATGGCCAGCACATCATCAAAGAGTGGCTGTGATGCATGTGCCACATCAAGAATCATATTGAGCACCTCGGCACGTTCAACCACTTCCCGACCGAAGCGGGTGAGTCCTGGCTTCCTTTCACCGTGTGCGGAGCCGCCCGTCTCGTTATCATATAAATGCACCATCCCCAGCATCCGGTAACCCGCGGCATACATCACGTCAACATTCCGTACATCACCTTCCAGCACCTGCGCACCTTCAAGCGCAAGCAGCCCCGCAACCATGGGACCGTTAGCCGTCCGCCCGGACAGGTAATGTTGAAGATCATCTCGTGACCTGATTAACACCAGCTGCCCGTCAGAGTTGTCCGCAAAGGCCTGCAGCTTCTTTGCCTGATACAGGGCACGCTGTTTAACACTCGCCCAGGTCCGCAACGGCCAGCGCTCGGCAATGGCCAACCAGGTAATCACATCAACACCGTCGCCCGAATTACGCTTGAGGTTGCGGTTGAAAGGTACCCTGGTCACCGCAGAAAAAACCTGCAAGCCGACGTTCCCCTTGATGAGACGCGGAATATCCACCTGACCGATGCTGTCATGCACCAGCAGATCACGTTCCCACAACAGCGAGTCTGCATGCAGATCGGCAACAAACAGGGATGCATGCAACACACTGGCCGCGGGAGATACCGGGTACGGCGGAGATTCTGCTACAGGATTATTACGCCTCGCGACTTCACGCGGCACCACACCAAAAAAGACTGCTGAGCCGACAATAACCAGGACAACAGCCACAAGCGCATAACTACGAAACCTCATGTGAACACTCCACCGGCTAAAACCGGCAGCTTCCGGTTCCGGCTGAAAGCCGGATCGATCGGCCATGCGGTTGATTAACCCCCTCCCCCTCAGGGGGAGGGTTGGGGAGAGGGGATAAAATAAAAGATAACAACTTGATTTCACATCCCCTCATCCTGGCCTTCCCGGCAATTGCTCCATTCATTGCTCTACCTCCTGCATCCAGGCAGTCGTCCCGGAGTACCCGATTAATCGCCGGGCATAAAGGAGAAGAAAGCTTCTTTGTGAATTGTTTTAATATCCTGCTGAACATCATTTGCATACCATCCGGGACAAATAGACGGCTAGTCTTCCTCATCCAGCAGGATCATCCGCATAATAAAACAGACAACAAGAAAACCGATAAACATCAGCATGACCTGCATCAATATAGAGCGATGCGCCTGACTGTACAGCGTATTATCCGGAAGTATTACCAGGTTCCAGTGCGTTCCCGGCACCGGCAGTGAGAAACTGATACGACGCTGTGCATCATCATCAAGTTGATCATCCTCGGGCAGATTTTCCCGGTTACTTTCAGATGTAGCGTCTATATATCCAGGCTTGTCCTGACGCACCAGCATGAGCTGGTGTCCCGACACCCGCGTATTCTCAAGAATATTTCCCAGGCGGTCCATTTTAAAGCTGATAAAAAATACTGACTCGTCTGATTCACTGCCCTGCCAGTACGACATGATATCGAAATGGCTATAATCCCCTTCGGGCGACTGGTGCCGATTAATGCTGTATTCCCCCTCATTGGCAGCAAAAATCTGGATATCCTCCTTGCAATGCTTGCCAATCAGTCCCTCGAAGCCCTCAAGCAAGGTTGTCCCGTTACTGTCTGCCAGGGTAAAGGTTAAATGTTCCGGAAAATACCGGGCTATTTTTTCCTGCAGCAGCAAATAACTCTCCATGTCCTGCGGCCACAACTCCAGTGTACTCAGAAAAGTCCTGTTTTCTTCCGCAAAAATATCGACGGCCCGCTGATAGCCCTTGATAAACAACTCGACTTCACTGGCGGCCGACCTGACACTGTGTTCAGCCAGCTCCTGCTGGTGCTCGTTAAAATTCACAATCCTTTGACTCGCATTCCAGATCAGTAGCAGACCCACCATCACCAGGCAGACCATGATCAATTCATTTGCGAGCTTCCTGGCAGCCTTTTTCCTGCTCATCATCCTTAAAGAGTCTCCCTTGCGGTTATTATTTATATAATGACTATTTATAATTACCCTGCGGTGACCCGGCGTTAATGCGATCACCGCCCGCCGTCAACTCGCAAACACCAGCTCCGTACGACACTGCCTGCAAACATACTTGCCTGATCCGCGCAGCACGCGATTATGCCGTACCGTACTCACAGCATGAGATGAACAGGCACAACGGTAGCTGAAACGCCGCTGTCGTCTCAGCGGCACACCACTCAGGTCATAGCAACAGGTAACAGCAGGTTCCGCACCCAGCATGCGCATCACCGCTCGCCACTCCTCACCATGCGGCCGGATGTTACGTAATCCATACAGCATATCAGTCAGGTAATGCGCCGCTTCATGCGGTACCGTATTGGCAAGGTTATCTGAAAAATACTTCGCAAAGATATACGGGTTATAACGTATATGCCGTTGACGCCTGTGTACCCGATACATGCCGGCGGCCCTGCCCTGTAAATCAAAGGTCACTGCCGGCACTTTGAATTCGCGCCCAAGCAGTTGCCCTGCCTGCTGAATACAGTGGCGCGTTGCAGTCATTACCTGCTGCTGACGGGTTTCAGTAATCGGCTCAATCGTCATGTCATGATGCTGTCATGCGTTAAATACAAATTCATTGCCGGATCTATAAAAATCCGACTGTCATATATCCCGGCACCACTATACCACCGGCCTGTATTGCTACCACCCGGACAGTTCACTCAGCCTTAACTATTTGCGATTCAACGACTATCCTTACACCTGATGACTGCCGACATTGCAAATAGCTATCGCCTGGTCTCGGCCCTGTTCCTGCGTCTGCTGGGCATTACCTACCTGATCGCCTTCGCCTCGCTGGGTGTTCAGATCGAGGGCCTGGCTGGCAGTCAGGGAATTATTCCGATTGAAATGCGTCTGGCCGACATTGCCACTTATGTCGGCACCGGGCGCTACCTGCAATTGCCCACCCTGTTCTGGTTTAACGCCAGTGATTCGGCACTCCTCGGGGCTACCCTTCTGGGCGGGCTTGCCGCCCTGCTGATCATGTTTGACCGCTGGACGCGACCCGCGCTGGTCAGTGCGTTTATCCTCTACCTTTCCCTGTTCCATGCCAGCCACCCGTTCCTTAATTTTCAATGGGATACACTACTTCTTGAAACCGGTTTCCTCGCTATTTTCCTGACGCCGCAATCACGCGTCGTCATCCTGCTGTTCCGCTGGCTGCTGTTCCGCCTGCGTTTTATGTCAGGGCTGTCCAAACTCTCCAGCGGCGACCCGACCTGGTCAGGCCTGACTGCGCTCGATACCTATTTCGAAGTGCAGCCTTTGCCAAACCCGGTTGCCTGGTATGTGCATCAGCTCCCGGAATGGCTGCTGCGTTTCGGCACCGGCGCCACCCTGTTTATAGAACTGGTAGTGCCCTTCATGATGTTTCTGCCACGACGCTGGCGCTTTGCCGCCGCCTGGATCACCATCTTTTGGCAACTGCTGATCATGCTGACCAGCAATCATAACTGGATTAACTTCCTCACCATCGTACTGTGCCTGTTCCTGTTTGATGACAAGGCGCTGCATCGCGTACTGCCCGGACGCATGATAACAACCCTGGCGTGGCAACCGGTGCCGGCAAGTGCAGGCAACACCACCGCGCTGCGACGCTTTG